>JBMOET010000014.1:0-26688 GCA_049314595.1 Candidatus Planktophila sp.
ACAGCCATCGATGTTGGAGTTCCGTGATGAAGGATTAATGCCGACTTAGATGAAACTCCATTGTCGGTATAGTCGAGCGCGCGACCATCCGAGAGCTTGAGGGAGCTACTCATAAGAACTTATTGCCTGACTTAAATTTGTCTCGAAAGAGATCCAAATCATTGAATTAAACCAGCATCACTTTGTGCAAATAGCTCAATTAATTCCTCGACTTGGTCTGCTCTGGCTTCTGGGATGGGGGCAAAAGTTGAGTAATTATCACCCGTGGGTAACTTAGATGTTGCAGTACACGCAAACTGGTTGTCTTCTATAGAAAACTCAAACAGATAACCGTTCGTTTCTGATGAAAAGTACCCTAAATCTAAAAATTCGTTGGCTTGTTTTTCATATCTTGAGCGCTCATCCTGCATTAATCTGAAGCATTCCCGAATGACAACCGATTCCCGGCGCTTTTGCTCAGAAGTTAAAAATACTTCCTCAGATTCCATAGTAGTAAGAGTATCTTAAGTACCACAATTCAAAGGGATAGTTTCTAAAGAAAGCACATGGCGAGCGTACTGCCATTTCCCCGCAATGAATGCCTTCGAGTATGCCACACCGTAATAACTTGTTCTCGCTATATTCTCACAAAATTTATAGGTTGAAAAGTTGTTCACTTGACTTCCCGGGTAGGTCGTACCGGAACTATTTATGGTCTTTGTGAGAACTAGATGATTTTGCAATTTCCCTTTCTTCCAAATTTCCACAGTAATCGTGACATTGGTTTGTGGAATATTGCATTTTGATGAGGCATTAACTTTTACGGCCCGGATGTTAAATTTTTCAAAGAGATCTGTAGATATGTGCGCCATGCCGACTTGGAGGCGGCATGGCGGCTTTGGTTGCTTTTTACTTGGCTGATTTCCCGCTGCCGAGCTCATATTTATCAGTAAGAAAATGATTAGTAAGCCAAAAGCTTTGTGTAGTTTCATATTCGAAGCGTCACAGGAACTGCGACGTTGCCCAGAAGTTATCCACAGCCTTTTAAGAAAGTGACGGAGAGTGATTCAGCCGAAGCGAGTAAAACGAGTGGAGGATGTCCGAGCTTGTGATTTCTAAACTAGGCACTGGTTCCAGCCAAACCACTGAATAGTTAAATGAGTGATTCAGCCGAAGCGAGTGAAACGAGCGGAGGATGAGGGATTTGAACCCTCGAAAGGTTGCCCTTTACACGCTTTCCAAGCGTGCGCACTCGGCCGCTATGCGAATCCTCCTGAGGGGGCAAACTCTATCGGTGGTCTTAACTATGATTACGCCAGATCCCTCGTACGGCGTTACCGTACCGAACTCCCCCAGGGCAGGAATGCAGCAAGGGTAGGTCCGCTCTGGCGGGTGTACGAGGGGTCCTTTTCACGGTTTAATTCGAGCGGGTCAGTAGAGGAGTACAGCGATGTCTTTAGCTTTATATCGTAAGTATCGCCCCTCTGTATTTGCCGACGTAATTGGTCAAGAACATGTCACCGTTCCTTTATCGAATGCTTTAACAGGCGACCGCACACACCATGCCTATCTATTTTCAGGCCCACGCGGTTGTGGCAAAACATCAAGTGCGCGAATTATGGCGCGTTCGCTGAACTGCGAAAAAGGTCCAACTCCAGATCCATGCGGTGAATGCCAATCATGTAAAGACTTAGTGGCGAATGGTCCGGGGTCATTAGATGTTATTGAACTCGATGCTGCCACACATGGATTAGTAGATGATGCACGCGATCTTCGCGACAAAGCTTTCTTTGCACCCGTGCAAGGCCGTTACAAGATTTATATTATCGATGAGGCCCACCAACTTGGACCAGGTGCGGCTAACGCGTTATTGAAAGTTGTTGAAGAGCCGCCTCCCCACGTTATCTTTATCTTTGCAACAACTGAACCAGATAAGTTAATTGCAACTATTCGTTCACGTACTCACCATTATCCATTTCGTTTAGTTCCACCAGGAATACTCGCGGCACACCTTGAAAAGATTTGTAACTTAGAAGGCGTCAGCGTGGCTAAAGGTGTTATTCCTTTAGTTGTTCGCGCATCTGGCGGTTCTGTTCGCGATGCACTCTCTGTACTTGGACAACTACTTGCCGGTGCTGGCAGTGACGGTGTTAGTTATGACATCGCAATTCAATTATTAGGTTTTACCGATGGCGCTTTACTGGACGATGCAATCGATGCAATCGCCGCCCATGATGGTGCGACTTTGTTTAAGACAATTGATCGAGTTATTGAATCTGGTCATGATCCACGTAGATTTACTGGCGACATGTTGGAGCGCATCCGCGATTTAATGATTGTTGATGCACTAAAAGACTCAACGGTTAACTCCATTTTGCGCGATATGCCTGATGACCAGATGGAGCGCATGCGCAATCAAGCCTTACGAATCGGCAGTGCCAATCTGTCACGGGCCGCCGATATTGCCGCCGAGGGCCTTACCCAGATGCGCGGGGCGACTGCGCCACGCTTGATGCTTGAGCTCATTTGTGGCCGAATTCTCCTGCCCATTGGTGATTCCAGTGAGTCAGGAATGTTGTCGCGCATCGA
Source organism: Candidatus Planktophila sp. (assembly GCA_049314595.1). Taxonomy (GTDB): domain Bacteria; phylum Actinomycetota; class Actinomycetes; order Nanopelagicales; family Nanopelagicaceae; genus Planktophila. The sequence goes on from JBMOET010000014.1 coordinate 2,569, forward strand.
ACGGTTAGAGCGTGCAGAGAACCTTGCCCCCATGTCCACCGTTCGCTCTTCAGAGGCTCGCACCGTGGAGCCAAAAGAAAGTACAGGCTCCACTCATGTGACCTCTGAAGTCGCTCACTCCAAAGTTGAGGAAGCAGAACCTGCTGCGAAGAACTCTTCTACACATTCGCATGGCGCATTTGATGTCTCAGCGCTACGCCGCGCATGGCCCGACGTCATTGAAGATGTTAAGAAGCGCCGCCGCCTCACTTGGTCGCTGTTAAGTGCTTCGGCTCAAGTATTAGCCGTTGATGATAAAGCAATCACTATTGGAATCGTTAACGCTGGTGCGCGCGATTCATTTGTACGATCTGAATCCGATGAGATTCTACGTAAAGCATTTATAGATATTGTTGGCATCGACCGTCGCATCGAATGCGTTGTTGATCCATCGATCGATACCAATACTCCGGCAGCACGTGAGACCAGAACCTCAGAGGCACCAACTGATAAAACTTTATTGTCAGGTGCGGCCTTACTTGCGCAAGAGCTGGGCGCTAAAGTGATTGAGAAGAATTAACAGATGTCGGGAATGTATGAAGGCGCGATCCAAGATTTGATTGATGCATTAGGTCGCTTGCCAGGAATCGGTCCAAAGTCTGCGCAACGCATTGCATTCCATATTTTGCAAGCCGAACCCGAGATTGCAGCAGCGCTCGTAGATTCAATTCGAACTGTAAAAGAGCGCGTGAAGTTTTGCACAACGTGCGGAAACGTCTCAGAAGAAGATATGTGCCGAATCTGTCGTGATCCACGTCGTGAGAACACGTCAATCTGCGTTGTTGAAGAGAGCAAAGATGTTATTGCGATTGAACGCACGCGCGAATTTCGCGGCAAGTATCACGTGCTGGGTGGGGCGATTTCACCCATCGATGGAATTGGCCCAGAGCAGTTGCGTATCCGCGAGCTGATGGCACGCCTGAGTGATCCAGAGATTGTTGAAGTTATCTTGGCGACAGATCCAAATCTTGAGGGCGAGGCCACGGCCACATACTTAGCTCGCATGATTAAGCCTTTGGAAATAAAGGTCTCGCGTCTTGCATCCGGTCTGCCAGTGGGTGGCGATTTGGAGTATGCCGATGAAGTGACGCTCGGACGAGCCTTTGAGGGCCGCCGCAACGTTTAATCCCACTATGTGACACCATCTGTGTCTCATATAGTAAGAAATGCAGAAAATTGGTTAGCACCATTGCCTTTTATGCGCCACCATTGATACATGGGACTAATTGTTCAGAAATACGGTGGCTCATCAGTAGCCGATGCCGAAGGAATGAAGCGCGTAGCTAATCGAATTGTGGCGGCAAAGCGTGATGGAAATCAGGTCGTTGTTGTGGTTTCAGCCATGGGAGATACGACGGATGAGTTGATCGATTTAGCTAAACAAATCACTCCGATTCCATCAGGGCGTGAACTAGATATGTTGTTAACGGCCGGCGAGCGAATTTCGATGGCCTTACTGGCAATGGCTATTACAAATTTGGGACATGAAGCGCGATCTTTTACAGGTAGCCAAGCTGGTGTGATTACAACATCGGCACATGGACGCGCACGCATTATTGATGTGACACCTGGGCGAATTCAAGAAGCACTTAAAGAAGGCGCGATTGCAATCGTCGCTGGTTTTCAAGGAATTTCACAAGACACAAAAGATGTTACAACTCTTGGCCGCGGTGGCAGCGATACAACTGCAGTTGCTTTGGCAGCAGCCCTTGAAGCCGATGTCTGCGAAATCTATACCGATGTTGATGGAGTCTTTAGCGCAGATCCTCGAGTAGTACCAACTGCGCGCAAATTAAAAAGTGTTACGTATGAAGAAATGTTAGAGCTTGCAGCAAGCGGTGCAAAAGTTCTGCACCTACGTTGCGTTGAATACGCCCGACGCTACGACTTACCAATTCACGTTCGTTCATCTTTTAATACCAACGAAGGAACTTGGGTGGTTAAAGATCACCCAGAAGGAGCAGCCATGGAACAAGCAGTCATCTCGGGAATCGCACATGATAAGAGCGAGGCGAAGATAACTATCGTCGGCGTACCAGACCGCACTGGCGTAGCCGCACGCATCTTTCAATCTATCGCCGATGCCGACATTAACATCGACATGATTGTGCAAAATGTTTCAGCAGCTGCCACAGGGCTAACCGATATTTCATTTACTTTGCCAAAGGCCGAAGGCGCCGATGCAACAGCAATCTTGCAAAAGCTTCAAGGTGAAGTTGGCTTTGTCTCGATTCAATACGATGATCAAATTGGAAAGCTTTCATTAGTTGGAGCAGGAATGCGCTCGCATCCAGGTGTTACTGCAACTTTCTTCGGTGCCCTATCTGAAGCAGGAATAAATATTGAGATGATCTCAACCTCTGAAATTCGCATCTCCATAATCTGCCGCGAATCTGATTTAGAGCGTGGAGCAAGAGCGGCCCACACTGCTTTTGAGCTCGATGCCGACCAGAATGAGGCGCTTGTATATGGAGGAACCGGTCGATGACAAAGAAGAAAAACTCTAAGAAGCCATCACTTGCAGTGGTCGGCGCAACGGGTGCAGTTGGAACCGTCATGCTCAGTATTTTGTCCGAACGCAAAGATGTATGGGGAGAAATTCGCCTCATCGCTTCAGCACGCAGCGCAGGAAAAAAGTTAATGTGCCGTGGAGAAGAGCTAACAGTTGTTGCGCTGTCACCAGAGGCATTTGATGGCATTGATGTTGCTATGTTTGATGTGCCCGATGAGATTTCTGCCGAATGGGCACCAATTGCCGTTGAGCGCGGCGCAGTTGTAGTCGATAACTCAGGTGCCTTTCGAATGGATCCAAAAGTTCCATTAGTGGTGCCTGAAGTAAATCCAAAGGAGGCCAAGAAGCGCCCCAAGGGAATTATTTCGAATCCTAACTGCACAACACTTTCGATGATCGTTGCAATAGGTGCACTCAATAAGAAGTTCGAATTAAAAGAGCTCGTAGTCGCTTCTTACCAAGCAGCATCTGGAGCTGGTCAACCAGGCATCGACTCTCTGCGCGAACAGATTTCATTAGTTGCTGGAACACAAGCTGGCGAGGTAACTGGCGATGTTCGCAAACTCATAAAGGACTCTGGTCCGTTCCCAGCACCCCTTGTTCTCAATGTTGTGCCGTGGGCGGGTTCGCTTAAAGAAGATGGTTACTCATCTGAAGAACTCAAGGTTCGCAACGAGTCTCGCAAGATTCTTGGAATGCCAAAGTTAAAGGTTTCGGCAACGTGTGTTCGCGTTCCGGTTTTGACCACACATTCGCTGGCTATCCATGCAACATTTAAAAAGGAAGTAACCCGCAAGGCGGCACAAAAAGTTCTAGAAAAGGCCGCCGGAGTCACTCTTTACGATAATCCAGAGAAAATGCAGTTTCCAACACCTAATGATGTAGTTGGCACTGATCCAACTTGGGTAGGTCGAGTCCGGCAGTCACTCGATGATAAAAAATCTCTAGATTTGTTCCTATGCGGAGACAACCTACGTAAGGGAGCGGCGTTAAATACTGCCCAGATCGCTGAACTTCTGGCGGTAGAGTTCACATCATGAGTATTAAAGAGCAGTTACGTTTAGACCTCACCGAGGCTATTCGAGGCAGAAATGAAGTTGTTTCAGGAACTATTCGAATGGTTCTTAGTGCAATCACTAATGAAGAAGTCTCTGGCAAAGAGGCGCGCGTACTCAGTGATGATGAAGTAATTACAGTGCTTTCACGTGAAGCCAAGAAGCGTCGCGAAGCATCAGAGGCCTTTGATTCTGCAGGTCGCGCCGATAAGGCCGCACTTGAAAAGGCAGAGGGTGAAGTAATTGCCAAGTACTTACCAGCACAGTTAACAGCCGATGATATTAAGACAATGATTGCCAATGCGATCGCATCAACGGGTGCAGCAGGTCCCAGTGATATGGGCAAAGTAATGGGTGCGATTAAACCCTTAATCGCAGGTAAAGCCGATGGTTCTGTAGTTTCTACTCTAGTAAAGGAAGCGTTAAATAAATGAAATTTGAATATGCAACAGTTCCGCTACTTTCGCATGCAACTAAGCAGATCCTTGATACGTGGGGCTCTGATGGTTGGGAGCTTGTACAAGTAATTCCAGCGCCAGGCACAGGCGAACAACTTGTTGCTTACATGAAAAGAGAGATCAAATGAATACAGTAGATGTGCGCGCGAAGTTAGCCGAACTTGGTCTAGAGCTTCCAGTAGCGGCAAAACCTGTAGCTGCCTATGTTCCAGCGATTCGTACTGGAAACATCGTTTTTACTGCTGGTCAACTGCCTTTGGTAGATGGCGAAATGGCTGGAGTCGGCAAAGTCGATGGAGAGATCACACCCGGCCGCGCTAAAGAGCTAGCCCAGATCTGTGCGCTTAACGCTCTCGCCGCAGTTGAAACCGTTGCCGATGTTAATAAGATTACAAAGATTGTTCGCGTAGTTGGTTATGTCAACGGAGTATCTGGCTATATCAATGCGCCATTTGTTGTGAATGGTGCCAGCGAGCTATTTCTAGCTATCTGGGGCGATGGGGCAAAACATGCACGCAGCGCAGTAGGAATCGCAGAACTTCCATTGAATTCACCGATAGAGATTGAGCTAACGGTCGAGATTACCGACTAAATCCACTTATAACTGAAGTTGTAACTTAACGCGGAACCTCGCACAACTCAGCGTGACTGTTGCGCTCGGTCATTTACCGCGCTTTGATAGACGTTCAAAATCATTAATTAATACTGCGCGACCGTCGAGCTTTAACCAACCGCGACCAGCGAAATCTGCAAGCGCCTTGTTAACGGTTTCGCGTGATGCGCCAACTAACTGTGCAAGCTCTTCCTGTGTTAGATCATGGTGCACATAGAGACCTTCATCAGTTTGTTTTCCAAAGCGCTCGCCAAGATCTATCAAAGCCTTTGCAACACGTCCTGGAACATCAGAGAAAACTAAATCTCCGACGGCCTCATTTGTGCGACGTAAACGTTGTGCCAAGCGCTCTAACAAATGAAGTGCTACGGCCGGGTTCACTGCTAACCATGGAATCAACTCTTTGTGTCCAAGGCTCAAAAGTTTGGCATCTGTCACTGCTGTTGCAGTTGATGTGCGTGGACCTGGATCAAAAAGGCTTAGCTCGCCAAACATATCGCCAGGGCCGAGGATCGATAATAGGTTTTCGCGACCATCACCGCTGGATGTTCCAAGCTTGAGCTTTCCCTCAACGATTACATATAGGTGATCGCCTTCATCACCTTCGGCAAAGAGAATATTTCCCTTTGAAATCTTTACTGGGTCCATTGATGCGCGCAAAGAGGCCGCGGCTTCATCACCAAGTGCAGTAAACAGAGGAGCTTTACGGAAGACATCATCTTGTTGGGTCACGAGGAGTACTTTATCCCCATGCCCGCCAATAAAGAAAGCCAGAAGGCGGCTCGTGCTATCTACCGTGTCCTCACTAAGACTTATCCGGATATACGGTGCGAATTGGATTTTCAAAACCCTTTGCAGTTAATTGTGGCAACGGTGCTCAGCGCCCAGTGCACAGATAAGAGAGTTAATACCGTTACGCCAGCTCTCTTTAAGAAGTATAAGAATGTAAAGGCCTTTGCTAAGGCTGACCTACAAGAGATTGAAGGATTAATTTTTTCAACTGGTTTTTATCACAGCAAAGCTCGCCACATAAAAGGCTTGGCTACGAAGATTTTAAGTGACTTTCAAGGAGAAGTTCCATCTACGTTAGAAGAGTTAATTACCTTGCCTGGAGTCGGACGAAAAACCGCCAATGTTGTTTTAGGTCACGCCTTTGATATTCCAGGAATCACTGTAGATACACATTTTGGTCGTTTGTCTCGTCGCTTCGGCTGGACCACCGAAAAAGATCCAGTGAAAGTTGAACACATAGTTGGTGCGTTGATTCCGCAACCTGAATGGACAAATCTTTCGCAGCGCATGATTTGGCATGGCCGACGTATCTGCCATTCCCGTAAACCTGCTTGTGGTGTGTGTCCGATTGCAAAGTTATGCCCTAGCGTTGGCATTGGTGAAATGGATGTTGTGAAAGCACAACTTTTATTGAAGACAGATAAGGATTTTCGATGAAGAGATTGGCAGCTGTGGTTGCGCTATTAATGCTCACTAGCTGTTCTGCTACTAGTGAAAAAATCGCGGGTCAAGTTGTTTCCTGTTCGGGCCTTGCAAGTATTACAACTGACGGCTCAATTATCTTGGGCTGCCTTGATGGAAAAGATGGAGCATCAATTAATGGCCTAAATGGTCCGGCAATCATTAACGTCTGGGGATCTTGGTGCGGTCCATGCAAGCAAGAGATTCCAATTCTTCGCTCCTTCTATTCCAAAGCCAAAGATAAAGTGGCGCTAATCGGAGTAGACGTTGAAGAAGCATCGATTGAAGATGGCCGCAGTTTCGTAGAGAACAATGGCATTACATGGCCAAATCTCTATGATCCCGATGGGGCATCACGCACGTACTTTGGAATGGGCGTACCAGTAACTTGGTTTATAGCTGGCGATGGAAGCGTGGCCTATAAGCACATAGGCGTACTTAAGAACGAGATAGAACTTATTTCACTCACTTCACAATATCTTGGTGTAAAGCTTTAATCCTCATCCTTAGCACTTTGTAATCCCTCAGAGATCAGTTTCATGACATTTGGATCGGCCAACGTTGTGGCATCTCCAACTACACGATCTTCGGCGACATCGCGCAGTAATCGACGCATAATCTTGCCGCTGCGAGTTTTTGGAAGCTCGTTAACAATTAAGATCTGTCGTGGCTTTGCAATTGCGCCAATCTCTTTGGCAACATGGTTGCGAAGCTGGGTGTTGAGCTCTTCACCATTTGCGTGCGCGATACCAGAACGCAAAATAACAAATGCAACAATTCCTTGACCTGTCATTGCATCTGCTGCGCCAACTACTGCAGCCTCTGCAACAGCCTCATGAGAAACAAGTGCTGACTCAACTTCGGTTGTCGAAATACGGTGTCCGGAAACATTCATAACATCGTCTACGCGACCTAACAACCAGATTGCACCCTCATCATCTAACTTAGCGCCGTCACCAGCAAAGTAGATTCCGTCAAAGCGCGACCAGTACGTCTCTTTATAGCGTTCGTCTTCACCCCAAACTCCGCGCAGCATTGCCGGCCAAGGTTGATCCAGAATTAAGTAACCACCGTGTCCATCGGCAACGGGATTGCCGTTGTCGTCAACCACTTTTGCGCTAATTCCTGGAATTGGACGCATTGCAGATCCTGGTTTAGTTGCCGTGATGCCAGGTAACGGTGAAATCATGATTGCACCTGTTTCGGTTTGCCACCATGTATCAACGATTGGGCATCGGTCGCCTCCGATAATTTCTCGGTACCACATCCATGCTTCAGGGTTAATTGGCTCGCCAACAGTTCCAAGCAAGCGAAGTGACTTCAGATTATGCGCTTGAGGAAACTCATCGCCCCACTTCATCCATGTACGAATCAGTGTTGGCGCCGTGTACAAAATCGTCACACCATATTTTTCGACAATCTCAAAAATACGGCCCTTATGCGGAGTATCTGGTGTGCCTTCATACATCACTTGTGTTGTGCCGTTAATCAGTGGGCCATAAACAACATAGCTATGGCCTGTAATCCAACCAACGTCTGCGGTGCACCAATACACATCGGTCTCGGCCTTGATATCAAAGACAACCTTGTGCGTGTAGGCAACCTGCGTTAAATAGCCGCCAGTTGTGTGAAAAATGCCCTTTGGCTTAGCAGTTGTGCCCGATGTGTACAAAATAAACAATGGATGCTCTGAATCAAAGCTCTCAGCAACATGTTCACTTGATTGGCGGCCAACAATGTCATGCCACCAAATATCGCGATCTGTCCAGGCAGTCTCTTGCTTGGTTCGCTGAACAACTAAAACCTTTTCTACATTGTGTTGGCCTTTAAGTGCATCATCAACGGCAGGCTTTAATGCAAATGCTGCACCTTTTCTAAATCCGCCATCTGCGGTGATTACTAACTTTGCATCGGCATCTTGGATGCGCGATAACAATGCATCGGCAGAAAAGCCACCAAAGACAACTGAGTGCGGGGCACCTATGCGTGCACATGCCAACATTGCAATCGCAGCCTCAGGAATCATTGGCATATAGATGGCAACACGATCTCCTGCTTTGATTCCAATCTCAATTAATGCATTCGCCGCCTTCTTCACTTCGGTTAGAAGTTGAGAATAAGTAATTGTTTGCGTATCACCGGGTTCGCCTTCAAAATGAAAGGCAACACGGTCTCCGCGGCCTTCTGCAACATGAACGTCCAGTGCATTTACCGATGCATTTATCTTGCCGCCAACGAACCACTTGGCATAGGGAGGTTGCCAATCTAGAACCGAATCCCATTTTTTATCCCATGTAAGCCCGCTAGCTTGTGTCTCCCAAAATGCAAGGCGATCCATATTGGCATGGGCGTATTCACCTGCTTGCGCATTTGCATGTGCTGCAAACTCTGGACTAGGTGAAAAGTGGCGATCTTCGCTCAATAGGTTTTCTAAGGACTCTTGGCTCATAACGTGTGAGGCTACCGTTTAGTCATTGTTATCAACAGAGTTTTTCACGTGCGATTAGTCATCCCCTTGGGTCTATAAGGATGCGCAGACCCAATGAAAGGAGAACTAATGAGTATTACGGCCTTCATCCTGCTCTTCCTAAAGCTGTTAAGTAACCCCACCCTGGTCGCAGCCCTTGCCCGCTTTTTGAGCAACGCGCTTAAGACCTTGATGTAAGAGCGACTAGCCCCCAAGAATCGGCTCGCCTTGGGGGCTCTTTCGCGCCGCTTTTGTACAGAGTGGCGGGTAAGTGAGAGGATTGGCCGTAAGCCTCTAGATGGTTCAACGAAGCGCTCTCCTAGAGTTTTACACCAGAGCCAATAGGAGCAGACAGTGCCAATTGCAACCCCTGAAATTTATGTAGACATGTTGGATCGCGCCAAGAAAGGCGCCTTTGCATATCCAGCGATTAACGTTTCATCATCACAAACCATCACTGCAGCAATTCGTGGTTTCGCCGAAGCTGAGTCAGATGGAATCATTCAATTCTCATGGGGTGGGGCTGAATACGCTTCCGGCTCAACCGTTAAAAAGATGGTCGATGGCGCAGTAGCGCTCGCCGAATACGCACATGTTGTTGCAAAGAACTACAACGTCAATATTGGAATTCATACCGACCACTGCCCAGCTGAAAAGTTAGATGGCTTTATGCGTCCACTTTTAGCATTTGGCGCAGAGCGTCTTGCATCAGGAAAATCTCCATTGTTTAACTCTCATATGTGGGATGGCTCAGCTGTCTCTATGACAGAGAACATGAAGGTAGCTAAAGAGATGTTAGACATGTCTATCGCAGCACGAACAATTCTTGAGATTGAAATCGGCGTTGTCGGCGGCGAGGAAGATGGCATTGAAGCAAAGCATGATGCCAAGCTTTACTCTCATCCAGAGGATGCGCTGCTAACAATTGAAACTCTTGGAACCGATGCTCGCTATTTGGTAGCTGCAACATTTGGAAATGTTCACGGCGTATACAAGCCTGGCAACGTTGTATTGCAACCAAAGATCTTGGCAACATTGCAAGAGGCAGTTTCAATGAAGTTAGGTTTACCAGCTGGAAGTAAGCCAATGGACCTTGTTTTCCATGGCGGTTCAGGCTCATTACTTTCAGAGATCCGCGAATCACTTGATTACGGTGTGATTAAGATGAATATCGATACCGATACTCAGTATGCATTTACTCGTCCAGTTGTAGATCACATGCTTAAGAACTACGACGGTGTGTTAAAGATTGATGGAGAAGTTGGAAACAAGAAGCTTTATGACCCACGTGCGTGGGGTAAGGCCGCTGAGGCTGGAATGGCTGCTCGTGTTGTTCGTGGATGTGAAGATCTTCGTTCTACTGGTACTTCATCACTCAAGTAATTTCTAACTAACCGGAAAGGCTTTACCAATGCCTGCACTTGTTTTGCTCGGCGCCCAATGGGGCGATGAAGGCAAAGGTAAAGCTACCGATTTACTGGGCGATCGTGTTGATTACGTTGTTCGCTACCAAGGTGGCAATAACGCTGGCCACACGGTTGTTATTGGTGATCAAAAGTATGCGCTTCACTTACTGCCATCGGGAATTCTTTCTCCCAACGTTGTTCCGGTAATCGGAAACGGAGTAGTAATCGATCCAGGCGTTTTGCTCGAAGAGATTAGAGGTTTAACTGAGCGCGGAATTGATTGCAGCAAACTAGTTATTTCAACTAATGCTCACTTGATAACGCCGTATCACCGCACTATCGATAAAGTCTCTGAGCGCTTCTTAGGTAAATCCAAGATCGGCACAACAGGTCGCGGAATCGGACCAGCTTATGCCGACAAGATCAACCGAATTGGAATCCGTGTTCAAGATTTATTTGATCCATCTATCTTGCGCCAAAAGATTGAAAGCGCACTTCGCGATAAAAACCAAGTACTTATTAAGGTTTTCAATCGCAAGAACATCGAAGTTGAAGAAGTACTAGAAGAGTATTTGGCCTATGCCGAGATCCTTCGACCATATGTTACGGATACAGTTTTACTTCTAGATGAAGCGTTAAAAGCTGGAAAGCGCGTCTTGCTTGAAGGATCACAAGGAACGCTTCTGGATGTCGATCATGGGACGTATCCATTTGTGACTTCCAGTAATCCAACTGCCGGCGGAGCGTGCACAGGTAGCGGAATCGGTCCAACTAAGATCGATCGAGTTATTGGAATTATTAAGGCCTATACAACACGTGTTGGCAGCGGACCTTTTCCAACAGAGCTCTTTGATGAAGACGGAGAAGCACTTCGCCGAATTGGCGGAGAAATCGGAGTTACAACAGGACGCGCACGACGTTGTGGTTGGTATGACGCTCCCATTGCGCGATATGCAGTTCGTGTAAATGGTTTGACTGATTTCTTCTTAACAAAATTAGATGTGTTAACTGGATGGGAAAAGATTCCAGTATGTGTTGCCTATGAAATCGATGGCAAGCGTGTGGAAGAGCTTCCAGCATCGCAATCTGATTTCCATCACGCGAAACCAATTTATGAGTATCTGCAAGGATGGACCGAAGATATTACAAAGGCTCGGAAGCTCAGTGATCTTCCAAAAGCTGCGCAGGATTACGTTGCATTTCTGGAGAAGATTTCAGGTGCTCCCATGAGTGCAATCGGAGTCGGGCCCGGCCGCGATGAAACTATTGTCGTAAAGGATTTCATCTAAGACATGAGAATCCTCCTAGTCGGAAGCGGCGGTCGTGAACACGCTCTAGCACTAGGACTACATGCAGATTCTGCATGTACATCGCTACATGTGGCACCAGGTAATCCAGGTATCGCTGAATTCGCTCAGTGTCACCCACTAGATATTTCAAGCAACGCAGAAATCGTTGCTCTGGCACAGGAAATCTCTGCAGATTTAGTGGTGATTGGCCCAGAGGTTCCATTAGTCAATGGCGTAGCCGATGATTTACGGAGATTAAAGATTGCAGTCTTTGGTCCATCTAAGGCTGCCGCCCAACTTGAAGGATCGAAGACATTTGCTAAAGAGGTTATGGCCGATGCTGGCGTCCCAACCGCACATAGCTTTACATGCACAACGATTGCTGAGTATGAAAAAGCACTCGATGCTTTTGCTGCGCCATACGTTGTAAAAGATGATGGTCTAGCTGGAGGAAAAGGCGTTGTCGTTACGAATAATCGCCAAGAAGCTTTAGATCACGCTATTGCATGCAAACGTGTAGTCATTGAAGAGTACTTAGAGGGTCCAGAAGTTTCTCTCTTTGGTATAAGTGATGGAATCTCGATTCTTGCTATGCAGCCGGCGCAAGATTTTAAACGCGCACGAGATAATGATGAAGGATTAAATACTGGGGGCATGGGTGCATATTCACCGCTACCGTGGGCACCATCAGACATTGTTGACGATACGTATACGAAAGTCCTTGCACCAATGATCGCCGAAATGAATGCGCGCGGAACCCCATTTGTTGGACTCTTATATGCGGGTTTGGCACTAACTGACCACGGAGTTCGAGTCATTGAATTTAATGTGCGATTTGGAGACCCAGAGACTCAAGTTTTGATTCCATTACTGAAGACACCCTTAGCTTCGTTGTTGTTTAAAGCTGCAACATCAGGATTAGCCGATGAAGTTTTGGAATGGAAAGATGATTCAGCCGTGACCGTTGTTCTAGCAGCCCAGGGTTATCCATCGACACCGCAGAGTGGTGGCGTAATTTCACATCTGCCAACAATTGAAAATGTTCAGATTTTCCATTCCGGCAGTTCAGTGAGCGAGCAAGGTTTGATTGCTACTGGGGGACGGGTTCTTACTGTCACTGGAATTGGCTCGGATCTAACTGAGGCCAGAGATCGCGCTTATCGCGCAATTAGCCAGATATCCCTGCCTGGCTCCTTCTATCGCAGCGATATCGCTCTCAACGCGTCAGTGGCAGAGAAGGGCAATTAAATGACCGATAATTCACCTGTGAGCTTATTAGCCGATCGATATGCATCTGCTGCGATGCGTAAGATTTTTGCGCCACAAGAAAAAATCATTCTTGAACGTCGCTTATGGCTATCGGTAATGCGCAACCAATCAGCGCTAGGGCACCAAATTCCAGACTCTGTTATTGATGATTATAAGAAAGTAATTTTCACTGTAGATATGGCATCTATCGATGCCCGTGAAAAACAGACTCGCCACGATGTAAAAGCTCGAATTGAAGAGTTCAATGCTTTAGCCGGGCACCAGGCGATTCATGCCGGAATGACAAGTCGAGATTTGACTGAAAATATTGAAGCGCTCCAAATTCGAAATGGTTTAGAAGTAGTGCATGACAAAGTTGTAACTCTCCTTGCTCGATTAGGTGAACGCGCAGCGCAGTATGTAGATCAACCAATAGCTGGCCGTTCACACAATGTTCCGGCGCAAGTTACAACTCTCGGAAAGCGATTTGCTTCAGCAGCTGAGGAGCTCCTCTTTGCCTATGAGCGCTTAGTTGCTCTGCAAGATCGATATCCCATGCGCGGAATGAAGGGCCCAGTAGGAACTGCGCAAGATTCAATTGATCTTCTTTCTTCGTCGGATTCACACAATGCCTTAGAGTTGGCAATCGCGAAGGAACTTGGATTTAATCGTGTTCTAGATTCAACGGGTCAGATTTATCCACGTTCATTTGATTATGATGTTGTAACAACCTTGGTTCAATTAGCGTCGGCGCCATCTTCTTTGGCAACATCGATTCGCCTTATGGCGGGAGCAGAGTTAGTCACCGAAGGATTCAAGGCCGGACAAGTAGGCAGCAGTGCGATGCCACACAAAATGAATACGCGCTCATGCGAACGAGTAAATGGTTTATCTGTAGTTCTGCGCGGCTATGCATCAATGGTCAGCGAATTAGCTGGTGATCAATGGAATGAAGGCGATGTTTCATGCAGCGTTGTTCGACGCGTTGCTTTGCCCGATGCTTTTTATGCAATGGATGGCTTGTTAGAGACCATGTTGACGGTACTCGATGAGTTTGGGGCATTTCCTGCAGTAATTGCCGCTGAACTAGAGCGGTATCTGCCCTTCTTAGCAACGACCAAGATCTTGATGGCAGCGGTGAAGGCAGGAGTCGGGCGCGAAGAAGCTCACGAGATTATTAAGGAGCACGCAGTCAAAGCCGCACTTGGTATGCGCGAAGGCAAAGCCAACACGCTTCTAGATGACCTTGCCAGTGACAAGGGATTACCACTAGACCGTGCTGAATTAGATACATTGATCAGCACACCACTTGAATTTACTGGCGATGCTCGCCAACAAGTTGCTCGAGTTGTTAGTCGCATCGTTGCGATTACATCCGCGCATCCTGCAGCAGTGCAGTACAAGCCCGGCTCTATTCGGTGAGCGGATTCGGTCTTGCTGGTCCACCACCAGCACTCAAGATTCCCGGGTGGACACACCTGCGCACCGGAAAAGTTCGTGACTTATATTCAAATGATAAAAATGAGATCTTGCTTGTTGCCTCTGATCGTGTTTCTGCTTTCGATTGGGTCATGCCTACGGCGATTCCAAATAAAGGCGCGGTACTGACCCAATTATCACTCTTTTGGTTTGAATTACTCGAGGACATTATTCCCAACCATATAATTTCAGTTGATGTTCCAGCAATTGTGGAAGATCGCGCAGTAATCGTGCAGCCCCTTGAAATGTTTGAACTTGAATGTGTGGCTCGTGGATATTTAACTGGAAGCGGTTGGAGTGAGTATCAGAGCAATAGTGCTGTATGCGGAAACATTTTGCCTGCTGGATTACTAGATGGATCGCGACTTCCAACGACAATTTTCACTCCAGCAACAAAAGCGGCAGTGGGAGATCACGATATAAACATTGATTTTGAAACTGCAGCGAAGGTTATTGGCCATGATGATGCAACCACGCTAAGAGAGCTAACAATTAAGTTGTATGAGACTGCAGCTGAATTTGCACATGAGCGTGGAATAATCCTGGCAGATACAAAGTTTGAATTTGGACGTAACGCTAGGGGCGAAATCATTCTGGGGGATGAGGCTCTCACCCCTGATTCATCTAGGTTTTGGGAGCTTTCTACGTGGTCTCCTGGCGGTGCGCAAGCCTCCTTCGATAAACAGTTTTTACGTGACTACCTAGTATCAACTGGATGGGATAGAAATAGCCCACCACCAGAGATTCCAGCAGAGATCGTAGAAAAGACCTCGCTTCGATATGAAGAAGCGTTTTATCGTTTAACTGGCAGCAAGTTCTAACACAGGGAGAATAAGACAATGGTAAAGATCGTGGTTGATGTGATGTTGAAGCCCGAGATTCTCGACCCCCAAGGAAATGCCGTTGCATCTGCACTGCCGCGACTTGGTTTTACTTTTGCCACTTCAGTGCGTCAAGGAAAGCGATTTGAAATTGAGGTTGCAGGTGATCCAACTCCGGCTCAATTAGCTGAGGTAGAAAAAGCTGCTGAAGTTTTGCTGTCTAATCCTGTAATCGAAAACTATGTTGTAAGAGTAGAGAACTAATGCGCGTTGGAGTAATCACTTTTCCAGGAACACTTGACGATCGTGATGCCGCACGGGCAGTTAATGCCGGTGGGGCAGAGGCCGTTGCTTTGTGGCATGCCGATGCAGATTTAAAAAGTGTGGATGCAGTAATTTTGCCAGGTGGATTTTCATATGGAGATTATCTTCGTTGCGGAGCAATTTCGCGCTTTGCACCAGTTATGAAACTGGTAATTGAAGCCGCAGGAAAAGGTATGCCTGTATTAGGTATCTGTAATGGTTTTCAAGTTCTCTGCGAGTCACACTTGTTGCCAGGTGCGCTTACGCGTAATTCAGATCTGCACTTTTTATGCCGTGATCAAGAGATTGAGATTACCAATACGAATACGGACTGGACTTCATCGTATTCAGTGGGAGAAAAGATTGTGATTCCCCTAAAAAACGGTGAAGGATCTTTCCAATGCGACGATGACACTTTGGCACAGCTTGAAGGCGAAGGTCGCGTGATAGCTAGATATGTTGGGCAAAACCCAAACGGATCTCGCAATTTAATTGCTGGAATCTCTAATGCACGCGGAAATGTTGTAGGCCTTATGCCCCACCCAGAGCACGCTATTGACACACTTACTGGCCCATCGGCTCAAGGACTTGGCTTCTTCACATCGATTCTGAATGCGATGGTGAAGTAATGTCGCTCGATACTGTGGCAATTGCCCAAAGCACCCCAGAAAATCTTCAGCCTTTTGCACAACTTGGTTTGAAGCCCGAGGAATACGCACAGATAAAAGAGATTCTGGGTCGCCGCCCTACATCATCTGAGCTTGCGATGTATTCAGTGATGTGGTCAGAGCACTGTTCATACAAATCTTCAAAGGTTCACTTAAAACAGTTCGGTGATAAGGCGCCTAAATCCGATGCTTTATTAGTTGGTATCGGTGAAAACGCTGGAGTCGTTGATGTTGGACAAGGCTATGCAGTAACTTTCAAAATTGAATCACATAACCATCCATCATTTGTAGAGCCCTACCAAGGCGCAGCAACTGGTGTAGGTGGAATCGTTCGCGATATTTTAACTATGGGCGCGCGCCCTATTGCAGTGATGGATCCACTTCGTTTTGGTCCAGCCGATGCACCAGATACCCGTCGTGTATTGCCAGGAATCGTTGCAGGCGTTGGTGGATATGGAAACTGCTTGGGTCTACCAAACATTGGTGGAGAAGTAATTTTCGATGAAACCTATGCAGGAAATCCATTAGTCAATGCGTTGTGTGTTGGAGTAATGAAACACAGTGATATTAAACTGGCAAAAGCTGCAGGCGCTGGCAACCTCGTCGTCCTTTACGGAGCCAAGACCGGTGGGGATGGAATAGGTGGTGTTTCAGTCCTTGCATCTGAAACTTTTGGTGCCGGTGGGTCCACAAAACGCCCTAGCGTTCAAGTCGGGGATCCCTTTGTAGAAAAAATCTTAATTGAGTGCTCACTTGAAATCTTTGCTGAAGACCTAGTCGTTGGTATCCAAGACTTAGGTGGAGCTGGACTTTCATGTGCAACAAGTGAACTAGCGTCAGGTGGCAGTGGGGGCATGAAAGTAGCGCTAGATAAAGTTCCTTTGCGTGATCCATCACTCTCCCCTGAAGAGATCTTGATGTCGGAATCGCAAGAACGAATGTGCGCAATAGTTGAACCAGAAAAACTCGCCCGATTCTTAGAGATCTGTGAAAAGTGGGATGTCACGGTTACCGCTATTGGTGAAGTCACCGATGGCGATCGATTAGTGATTACATGGAATGACGAGATTATTGTCAACGTTCCACCGCGCACCGTTGCACACGATGGTCCGGTATATAACCGTCCAATGCAACAACCGGCCTATATCGATGATGTGAACTCACAGAGAGTGAATGTACCGATTCCTAACAGTGCAGCGGAGATTAAAGCAACTGTTTTACAATTAGCGGCGGCTCCTAATTTGGCTGATAAATCTTGGGTGACATCGCAATACGACAAGTATGTTCAGGGAAATACGATTCAATCACAGCCTGATGATTCAGGAATGATTCGAATTGATGAACTAACACATTTGGGTGTTGCTATTTCAACAGATGCAAATGCAAACTGGTCATATCTAAACCCATACCAAGGCGCAAAGTTAGCTTTAGCTGAAGCAGCACGAAACATTGCAACTGCAGGAGCGCGACCATTAGCAGTCACCAACTGTCTTAACTTTGGTTCCCCGGAAGATCCAGGTGTCATGTGGCAGTTTGCCGAATCAGTGCGCGGCTTAGCCGATGGATGTTTAGAGATGGGTCTTCCAGTTACAGGAGGCAATGTTTCTTTCTATAATCAAACAGGGGCAGTTGCAATCTTGCCTACCCCAGTCATTGGGGTACTGGGCGTAATTGATGATGTACGCACTCGAACACCAATGAGCTTTGATAGTGCAGGTTTAGAGCTCTACCTTCTAGGTGATACATATGAAGATCTAGCTGGTAGCGAATGGGCATTCATGCACGGCCAACGTGTGGGTCAATCGCCAACTGCAGATTTAGCCCGTGAAATGCGCTTAATTGAAGTACTCCTAGCGGGCCGAGAAGAAAAGATCTTTAGTGCAGCCCATGATTTAAGTCAGGGCGGTTTATCTGCAGGTCTTACAGAAATGGTGTTGCGACATTCAATCGGGGCAACAATCACTTTAGAAAATGCTGGAGTCTCTCTTTTGAGTGAAACTCCTGGCCGAGTTATCGTTGCGATAGTTGCAAGTAAGGCCGAAGATCTCAAAACCCTTGCGGCTAAGTACCAAATAACTCTCTCGCATTTAGGAACTACTGGTGGAGACGCATTGAGAATTAATGATGCAGTGATTCCACTGGATGAACTTCGTACCGCACATACATCTACATTTCCGAAACTCTTTGGGTAAAACCCATGCGAGATTCTAAAACCTTAGAGGAAGTTAAGAGCACGCTTGCACTCTTAACCGCTAAAGCACCTGGCCGAGCTATTGAGGTACGGATTCCGCCATATGCAGCAGTGCAGTGCGGTGAAGGACCATTACATACACGTGGAACCCCAGCCAATGTCGTTGAGATGAATGCCCAAACGTGGTTGGCCTTGGCATCAGGTGAAATCCTTTGGGATGAAGCGCTAAGCAGCGGCGCCATAACAGCCTCTGGCGTTCGTGCAGATTTAACCGAGTACTTACCACTTAGGATTAGCTCATGAGCCGGCGCCCTGATGGATTGCTAAATCACAATGTGCTGGATGCCGATAAAGGCCCGCAGGATGCATGCGGAGTTTTTGGTGTTTGGGCGCCAGGAGAAGAAGTAGCTAAGTTAGCTTTTTATGGTTTATATGCGCTGCAACATCGCGGGCAAGAGTCGGCAGGAATCGCAACTAGTGATGGCAAGCGAATCCTTGTTTACAAAGATATGGGTCTTGTCTCACAGGTTTTTACCGAGAGTGATTTAGCCACACTGCCGGGCGACCTAGCAATTGGACACTGTAGGTACAGCACGACTGGATCAAGTACATGGGTCAATGCCCAACCAACACTGCGCCCAACTAAGTATGGAACGCTGGCTTTAGCCCACAATGGCAACTTAACAAATACAGGCGAGCTCGCTGAGCTTGTTCAAAAACTTGAGCCAACAACTGGGCGCGATCGTGGTGCAACTACCGATACCGAAATCATGACAGCACTTATTTCGTTGCAGAATGAGAAAAATGTTGAGGCAAGTGCAATCTCAGTGTTGCCACAATTAGAAGGCGCATTTTCTTTAGTATTCATGGATGAACACACACTGTATGCCGCACGCGATCGTCACGGAGTGCGTCCACTAGTTCTTGGCAAACTTGAAACCGGCTGGGTAGTTGCTTCAGAGAGCGCCGCCTTAGATATTGTTGGTGCTGCTTTTGTTCGTGAAATTGAGCCTGGAGAGTTCATCGCTATCGATGAGAACGGTGTTCGCTCTCAACGCTGGGCAGTAGCTGAACCTAAAGGATGTCTATTTGAATATGTCTATCTGGCGCGGCCAGATACGTTGATTGCTGGTCAGGGAATTCACGTCACGCGGGTAGCAATCGGTGAACGTCTTGCTAAAGAGGCACCAGTTGAGGCCGACTTAGTTATTCCAGTTCCCGAATCCGGAACGCCGGCGGCAATTGGTTATGCCAAGGGATCGGGAATCCCATTTGGAATTGGTTTAGTGAAGAACTCTTATGTTGGACGAACATTTATTCAACCATCACAAACAATTCGCCAACTGGGAATTCGTTTGAAACTCAATCCTTTGCGCGAGATCATTGAGGGTAAGCGAATCGTTGTCGTCGATGATTCGATTGTTCGCGGAAACACTCAGCGTGCAATCGTTCGAATGCTTCGCGAAGCAGGGGCTCGAGAGATTCACGTCCGTATCTCATCGCCTCCTGTTAAGTGGCCTTGTTACTATGGAATTGATTTTGCAACCAGAGCCGAGCTAATTGCCAGCGGGTTAGAGATTGAAGAAATCCGTCGCTCTATTGGCGCCGACTCGTTGGGCTATGTCTCACTTGAAGGTTTGATTGAGGCGACCCAGATTGAGGAAAAGAAGCTTTGTTCAGCGTGTTTTACAGGTAGTTATCCCATCCGGATTCCGGCTGATATGTCAGAAGGCAAGATGCGTCTTGAAATCAGCGAAGTGCACAGTCACGAATGAGCACATATAAAGATTCAGGTGTCGATATCGATGCAGGAGATCGCGCCGTTGAATTAATGAAGGCATCGATCGCTAAGGCCTCACGCTCTGAAGTTGTCGGAAGTATTGGCGGATTTGCTGGACTCTTTGATGCAAGCGCATTAAAGAGTATGAAGAAACCATTACTTGCAACATCTACTGATGGTGTTGGAACTAAAACTGAAATCGCACGTGCCATGGGTAAGTACGACACCATTGGTGAGGATTTAGTTGCCATGGTTGTCGATGATCTAGTTGTCTGTGGCGCCGAACCGTTATTCATGACTGACTACATTGCAGTTGGAAAAGTATTTCCAGATAGAGTCGCAGAAATCGTTGCAGGTATTGCGCGCGGATGTGAAAAAGCAAATACCGCTCTGATCGGTGGCGAAACTGCCGAACACCCAGGGTTACTTGATGAGGATGAATTCGATATTGCAGGAGCTGCAACTGGAGTAGTTGATTCCGATAAACAATTAGGTGCCCACTTAATCCAAAACGGTGACGTATTAATTGCATTGCCTTCTAGCGGTTTTCATGCTAATGGTTTTTCGCTTGTACGACATATTATTAAGAGTAAGAATCTAAGTTTGCAGGCCCATGTAAGTGAATACGGTAAGAGTTCCGGTGAAGTTTTCTTAACCCCTACAGAGATATATGCACTCGATTGTTTAGCTCTTATTAAATCCATGTCTGGACAGCTACGTGCTTTCTCCCACATCACGGGTGGAGGAATTGCCGAAAACACCGCGCGAGTTATTCCTGATCATTTATGTGCAACCTATGAACGTTCAACATGGTCGTTGCCTATTGAGATGGAGTTCATGGCCTCTATGGGAGGTGTACCTCGCGCTGACATGGAGCGGACCTGGAACTGCGGAATCGGCATGACGGCCATTGTGGCGCCAGAGGCCGCCGACCTGGCTATCGCCTCCTTGGCCGCTCGAGGGATGAAAGCCTGGATTACTGGGCGAGTTAGCCCCCGTCAGGGCTCAAATCCACGCTCAACTTTGGAAGGCACGTACCGGGCGCGGTAGCCTACGCATCTTGAGAAAACACAGGTAAGGAGGTCGCTTTATGGGTCGCGGCCGAGCAAAAGCAAAGCAAACCAAAGTAGCGCGGGATCTAAAGTACAACGCACAAGACATGGATCTTGATCGCCTGACTAAAGAGTTACACGGCGAAGTTGATACGTCGAAAAATAGAGATGACGACGATCCCTTTGCTGAGGGCAATTACATCCCACGTGCGTGAGACCAACTCCGTACGTCGCCTCACTTCGTATTTACGAGCCTCTTTCAGCATTTGAACCTGCCGACCGATTGCGGTGGCAAGGCACCGATCTCAATGATGAAAGTATTCTTCGTGAAGAAGAGTTAGCACTGCTACGAGTTGTTGTTCCTGAACCACCACTAGGTCGACCTGACGGTGTTCATATTCTTGAAGTTGATGGCGAGAGATATGTCAGCCCTTGGTCAACTGCAACTAGATGTTGGGCCGCCTTAGATAATTTCAAAGATTCTCTACCTAGCACGGTTGTTCCATTTTTTCTGACTCCATCGATGGAAGATGTAATAACCGCAGGTGTTGATTTGTTAGAGGACAAAGTTCCACATATCCTTAATGAAACATGGGTAATACCGCCACGTTGGTTCTTACTATTCATTCCGGAAGAGCGCTATCGCGGTGAAGACTCCAACGGACTTATTACACGATGCCGCACAACTATTTCGCAAGCAAAACTTAGAGCTCAATCTGCTCATGAAACAGTCATTGCAGCTTTTGGTGAAGGCCCGGTTGAACAAGATCTTGAGAACTTACTTGGTTGGCTTGAAATGTTTCATCCAAAATCCTATGTCGAATTAGATTACGGCGGATTAGCTAACTATCTCGATAAGTCGCTGCGCGATAATGGCCATGAAGGTTTGGAAGATGACACATCTATTGAAGATGTTTTGCACTCACTTGTTGGCCTTGCAGCTGCCGATGGAATGGTGGCAGGTCAGGGATACGAGCGGCTAATGTCACGCTGGCGCTATGTGCAAGGCCTTGAATCGGCAAATTAGCTGTCCGAAATACATTGCTTTGCCCGCTTTTACTCGCAATACTGGCCCTTCACGAGAATAAGAGGGGAAGAGTAATGAACCGTTTACCCGATGCTGAAGTTCTTCTCACCCCCAAAGAGGTTGCCGTTAGATTTCACGTAAACCCTAAGACCGTTACACGCTGGGCCAAGGCCGGAAAGTTAACTGCCATCAGAACCCTTGGTGGCCATCGCCGCTACCGTGAATCAGAAGTCTTAGAGCGTTTACGCGAGTATAAAGAGAGCACTAATTAAAGATAGGATTGGCTCATGGCCGATGATAAGAAACCCGCAGATGATGCTCGCGCAAAGTTTTTAGAGGCGCTAGAGAAGAAGAAACATAAGAACTCTTCACTTCCTGGTGGCGGTTCGGCATCTGGTCCTAAGGTCGGCGGCGCACAAGCAGGCGGCGCACCCGCTCCACGTTTTCAACGCAAGTCAGGTCCTTCAGGCTCTGCTGGCTAAGTGTCAGATCAACTCTTAATCGAAATACGGGTTCGCCCAAATGCTTCACGCAATAAAGTTGGCGGAACAGTCGGTGACCCTCCACGTTTAGTTGTAGCAGTTCAAGCACCGGCCGTTGATGGCAAGGCAAATGAAGCAGTGGTAAAAGAGTTAGCCAAGGCCTTTGATATTCGCGCTCGCGACTTCACAATCGTTTTTGGCGAACTTGGCCGTGACAAAAGATTATTAGTAAGTGGAGATATCTATCAACTAAGAATCAAGTATGAAGAGTTACAGCAAACCGCGACGCTTCAGCAAAGGCTCGATCTTTGAATCGCGACCTCTAAAGTTTCTAAACATCTGCATCGAATCGATTGATCCGCCTCGGCCTAATAAGGAATCTCTAAAGTGATCACCATTTGCGCGAAGTAGTCCACCGTTTTCCTTGAACCAATCGACAGTATCGGCATCTAGAACTTCCGACCATATATAGCCGTAATAACCAGCTGAATAGCCACCATCAAATATGTGCGAGAAGTATGTAGAGCGATAACGCGTAGGTACAGGTGCAAAATCTAGGCCGTAGTCGGCTAGAGCTTTAGCTTCAAAGGCTTCAACATCGGTAACGCGTGCTGCTTCTTCGCTAGTTAATGAGTGCCATGCTAAATCCAGAACAGCTGCAGCCAAATAACTAGTAGTTGCAAAGCCCTCATTAAATGTTGATGCTGCGTTCAAACTATCTACCCATGCTTGTGGCATAACCTCGTCTGTTTCATAGTGACGGGCATAGTTATTGAGAACTTCTGGCCACATAATCCACATTTCATTTACTTGCGATGGGAACTCCACAAAGTCACGCTGAACAGCGGTTCCTGAGACGCGTGGATATTTCACTTGCGAGAGCAATCCGTGAAGAGCATGGCCAAATTCGTGGAACAACGTTGTAGTGAAATCTAACGTCAATAAAGCTGGTTGGCCCACAGGAGGTTTTGGAATATTGAGGTTATTGACCACGACTGGAAGCTGGTTAAGCAAGAAATTCTGTTTAACTAATGAGTTCATCCAAGCACCACCGCGCTTTGAATCGCGAGTAAAGAAATCACCAATGAATAGCCCAAGGGGAGTTCCATCTTCATTGCTGACTTCAAAAGCTCGGGCCTCTGAATGGTAAGTAACTAAATCCGGCCGCTCTTTAAACGTAATTCCAAAGAGTTTGTTAGCGGCGAAAAAGACGCCATCATGTAAAACTCGCTCCAGTTCAAAGTACGGCTGCATCTTTGTTGTATCGATACTGAATTTTTCTAATCGCACTTTTTCGGTATAAAAACCCCAGTCCCAACTTTCAATCTCACTGCCTGCAGATTTCTTAAGATCCTGGGCTTCTAGCTGGGCATTTTTCACTGCTGCAGGTGCGATTTTTTTAAGCATGGCATGGATATTGCCTGGATTTTCAGCAGTTTGTACTGCAGTGATGTGCTCGGCATGTGAATTCACGCCGAAGAGTTGAGCACGCTCTGCGCGCAACTTAACCATTTCTAACAAAATCTGCTTATTATCATTCGCGTTATTTTGATTACCTTTTTGCAACGAACTTTGCATAATACGTTTGCGTAAATCTCGGTTAGTCAATGAATCCAAAAGCGGATTACCCGTAAAGTTCACCTGGGCCAGCAACCATTTCCCAGTAAATCCGCGATCTGAGGCAGCAGTAGCAGCGGCTGCTATTTGATTCGCAGTTAAACCATCTAACTCTTCGATTGCATCGACGACTACAGCCA
>JBMOET010000015.1:0-25803 GCA_049314595.1 Candidatus Planktophila sp.
GCTTTATCACTCGCACCCCGAGAGTGCTAACGCCAAATCTACGGGAGGTATTCCACTTAACGCAAAACGAAAGGGCTGTTCGGGCGAGCTAGCGGGCGATACGGGTGGACATACGGGCCTCGCGCAGGCGTCGAAGGCGCTTGACCAGCATGGGAGAGGCGGCAAGGGCATCGTCCCGGTCGATTAAGTCATTGAGTAGTTGGTAATAGCGCGGGGCTGTCAGATCAAAAAGCTCCTTGATCGCAGCCTCTTTGGCGCCGGCATATCGCCACCAGCTGCCTTCAAAATCTAAGATTCTGGTCTCTAAATCGCTCAAGCCACTATTCATTGCTGGCTCTTCTTGTGCAGACATGAGTAAAAGAATATCGAAGCGAGCGCAAAAGTGTGGGATTTAAAGCCTGCTCATTATCAACTCAATATCTGAAATCTTGGTCCAAGGGTTAACGATGGCAAATCGCAGAATTGGTTGACCGTGGTGAGCCGATGGTGGAATAAAACCAACTTGATCAGCTAATAATGTATCTGACCAGTTTTGGTAATCAGTTGCGTTCCAGCCTTTGCGAATAAAAGCGACGATTGAAAGTTCAGGTTCGCACACAAGCTCTAAATCTGGATGCGCTCTTACCAATTCTGCAGCTGCGCGAGCAATTTCTAATGTGTGCTCCATCGCTTCGGTGTATGCATCGGTACCGTGTGCGGCTAATGAAAACCAAAATGGAAGTCCGCGCGTGCGACGTGTTAATTGAATTGCATAATCAGATGGTGACCATGCGCCATCTTTTAATGTATCTAAGTAAGAAGCATGCTGAGTATGTACGGCACGGGCAAGTTCAGGCTCGCGATAAATCAAAGCACATGCATCAAAGGGTGCAAACAACCATTTATGTGGATCGACAATAAAAGAGTCGGCCTGTTCAATGCCATCGAACTTTGATCGCACGGATGGTGCACACAAAGCCGCTAAACCGTAAGCACCATCTACATGGAACCACACATCACGGTCATGGGCAGCCTTACCTACTCCCTTTAAATCATCAATTATTCCAAGATTTGTTGTACCTGATGTTGCAACGACAACAAAGACTCGCTTCGTCGATGTTGCATGCAGTTCATCAATAGTTGCAGCAACTTCTGCACCCGTTAACTTTCCATTGACATCTACAGGTACTTTTAAGATGTCAACATCCATAACATTTGCAGCGCTGACAATCGATGAATGTGCCTCTTCGCTGCAGGCAATGACCCATCTGGTTGCCTCTGGGTGCTTCTTTTTCGCTTCTGCTCGAGCAACAACTAACGCCGAAAGATTTCCTACGGTGCCGCCTTGCACAAAAACTCCACCGGCAGATTCAGGTAAACCAGCTAAATCAGATATCCACCGCAGCGCTTGGTTTTCGGCGAAGACTGCACCTGCACCTTCTTGCCATGAACCTCCATAGAGTGCGCTGGCACCGACTACTAAATCGAAAAGGTTTGCATACTCACTGGGAGCCGATGGAATAAAAGCTAAATTTCGAGGATGATCCGTTGAAATACAGGCCTTAGCAAGCACGCTCGTAAAGACTTCTAAAGCATCGTGGCCGCCAAGTCCCTTTGCCGTAATCGTGTTGCCTACTTCATTGAACAAATCTTCGGCTGTTCGTGGGCCATCTAGTGGGGGATCATTTTTTAGTCGATCTAAGCTGTAGGCCAAGATTTCAGCGGCAAGTGCCTCTACCTCTGCCGTGAACTCATGCATCTTTAGCCGCCTTTTTCACAATATTGCGCAGCATAGTTGGGAAAACAAATAAATGAAATGGTGAGACTGCATACCAATACAACTGGCCACCTAAGCCACGTGGATAAAAAGTGGCCTCTTGTGTCACTTTAGTTTTCCCATCAACTTCTTCAACACTAAACTCCAGCCACGCTTTACCGGGTAAAACCATTTCAGCATATAGTTTTAAACGATGTCCTTGTTCTAACTCTGCTACACGCCAAAAGTCAACGCTCTCTCCTACGCGTAAATAATCTGGATCGCGTCGACCCCGTCGTAATCCAACGCCACCTACGAAACGATCTAGAATTCCGCGACCCCACCACAAGAAATCTGATCCAAACCAACCGTGCTCACCACCGATACCTTCAATCTGGCGCCACACTTTTTCACGTGAGACTTCTGTAATGACTTCGCGGTGATCGCGCAAAATAGTTTCACCTGCCCAATCGGGATCACCTTGGGCTTTTTGCCATGGCGCAGTTGGCGAAGTCGCATCAGACCAACGAGTCTCTACATGGTGCTCAGTAATCTTTGATAGCGCAAGGTTTATTGCAGTTGCAACATCGGTTAAACCTTCAGATGGTGGCGGTATCAAAGCATCAATGCTTTTAGCAGGATCGGCAACAACTTCACTAATGAGTGAGCCAACAAGTGGTCGGGCCAATGCAGTGGGAACCGGTGTCACTAAACCAATCCATAAACTGGATAGCCCTGGAGTTAGTACTGGAACCTTAATAATCCATCGTTTCTTTAAGCCCGATAATTTGGCAAATTTCTGCATCATGTCGGCGTAGGTCAGTACTTCTGGTCCTCCGATATCAAAGACCTTTCCCACTGGCGTAGTTAATTCCGCTGCATTCTTTAGATAATACAAAACATCTCGAATTGCAATTGGGTGCGTTCGATTCATAACCCATTTAGGGGTCGTCATAATAGGTAAGCGATGCGTTAAGTGGCGCAACATTTCAAAGCTAGCCGAACCAGATCCAATAATAATTCCAGCACGTAGCTCTAATACTGGAACCGACGTGCTGGCTAACTCACTGCCCGTTCGTGCGCGTGAGGCTAAGTGCTTACTTATATTAACGTCGTTAGCGATGCCACCTAAATAAACTATTTGCGATACCCCAGCGGCTTCGGCGGACTGAGCAAAATCGCGTGCCATCTGGGCTTCTATGTCGTGAAAATTTGGTCCTAAATTAATGGAGTGCAGCAAGTAATAAGCGGTGTGCACGCCAGCTAATGCTTTATCTAGATCAATTCGGTTCTCGGCGCTACCTTCGCTGATTTCTACCGATGATGCCCATGATTGGCCTTTCACCTTATTGCGATCACGCACCAAAATTCGAACGTCAAAGTTTTCATCGACCAGAGTACGAACTAAACGACCACCGACATAGCCCGAGGCGCCGGTGACTAGATACTTACGATTTTGAAAAGGCGCGCTCATGTTGCCAAGCCTAGACTTACTCCATGCAAAGCACACCTCAGAAGCCTCGTGTAGTAATACTGGGTGCTGGCTTTGGTGGCCTTACTGCCGCACGAGCGATGGCTGATTTTGCACATGTGACGGTTGTAGATCGTCACAACTTCCAAACCTTTTTGCCATTGCTGTATCAGGTATCTACTGCGGGTCTAGCAGCCGATCATGTTGCACACCCAATTCGCGGCGCACTGCGTAAATCCGGCGTTCAGTTTCGAATGGGATCTCCGATTTCAATTGATCACAAGAATAAATCAATAAAATTAGATAGCAGCGAAGTTTTGGAGTTTGATCAACTCATTGTCGCTTTGGGATCTGTGACTGCGGACTTTGGAATTCCGGGTGTTTTAGAGCACGCACTTGGCATGAAAAGCGTTAATGAGGCACTTCTAATCCGTTCAGAAGTAATGCGCAGGTTTGAAGATCTTTGCCGGTTTGAAGACGAGACAATCTTTTCAATTTCAGTCGTCGGTGGCGGACCAACGGGAGTTGAGATGGCTGGGGCTTTTGCAGAGTTAGTTCGCGGTCCGCTTAAGCATGATCAAGCCCATGCAGCTGATCATATAAAAATTAGTCTAATTGAGGCAGGCCCTCGAATATTGCCCATGTTTTCAGAGAAATTATCTGCCCATGCGAAAAAAGATTTAGAAAAACTTGGCGTGACGGTTCACTTGAATACTGCTGTTGCTGAAATCAAACCTCGATCAATTCTGATTAAAGATGGAAGCACAATTCTTTCGGAGGTAACAATTTGGGCCGCTGGAGTAAAAGGTGAACCAACTAGCCAAAAACTGAACCTTCCTCTCGTAAATACCCGCATTGATGTCGATAGCACGCTGCAGGTTAAGAACTACCCAAACATTTTCGCAATCGGTGATGTGGCCGGGTTTGTATCAGATGATGGTCGTTTTCTTCCTATGGTCGCACCCGTTGCTTTGCAGCAAGGAAGATTTATTGCTAAGCAGATAAGACGTTTAGCAAGTGGACAAGCGCTCGAGTCATTTAAATACATCGACAAAGGTTCGATGGCAACCATTGGACGCCATAAAGCAATTGTTGAAGTTAAAAGACTTCGTTTGGTTGGAGTTCCAGCTTGGTATGCCTGGTTATGGCTGCATCTATTCTATTTATTAGGCGGGCGCAACAAGATTGGCACCATGGCTGATTGGACATGGAACTATCTAACTTTTGATCGCGGTAACCGTCATATTATGGATTCTTTGTAATGCCATCAGCTTTTACAATGAGCAATAATCACTCAGTTCGCAGAACTAACAATCAACCGGAGTAATTTTTCCAGTTGCAACATCATAAATAGCTCCACCTACTGAAACTCCAGTATTGAGTAAACGATAGTTACGCACCATTTGTACATCTTCAATCAATGCAGCTTGTTGGTCGGCAACGGTTCTAAATTCAAGTTCTGATGTATCGATTCCATATTTGGTATCAATTTCGCGGTGGATCTCAGCTTCGTCGACTTGAGCCATTCGGCAATTTGTATGCGGCATAATCAAAATACGTTTTACACCCAGCAAATATGTTGCGAGCACTAAGGTTCGAAGTACGTCATCTGTTACGCGAGCGCCGGCGTTGCGCAAAATTTTGGCATCACCTGATCGCATGCCAACAACCGACAAAGGATTAATTCGTGAGTCCATGCACGTAACAATTGCTAAACCTCTTTGGGCTACGCCTGTTAACTCTGAATATTTAAAGGATTTAATATATTCATCGTTTGCAGCAATGGCATCGGCAAACTCTTCATAAGGAAAGCTGGACATAATTTCCCCTTCCAAATACAACGAGCCCCCCGTCAGGATTGAACTGACGACCTGCGCATTACAAGTGCGCTGCTCTACCACTGAGCTAGAGAGGCCTACGTGCGAACACGTATCTGGCCTTTCGACCAGCGGCAATTATGGCAGTGAGTTGCAAAAACTTGAAATCGAGATGAACCACTAGGCGCAGCGGTAGGTTAATCCCGTGAGATTAGGCGTATTAGACGTGGGTTCCAACACAATCCACCTGCAGGTGATGGACGCTCATATTGGCGCCCGCCCGTCTCCGACTACCAATTTCAAGGTCGAACTTCGCTTAACACAGTATCTCAATAAGTCTGGCACGATCTCGATTGAGGGCATCAAAGCCCTCCATGAAGCGATCGCTAGTGCAGTTGCCCACGCTCACGAGAATAGCGTCGATGAGATTTTGGCCTTTGCAACATCTGCCGTCAGAGAAGCAAAAAATGGCGCCGCCATCATTGAAGAGATAAATGAAAGACATCAAATTGATTTACAAATTCTAACTGGCGATGAAGAAGCTCGTATGACTTTTCTTGCAGTGCGACGATGGTTGGGATGGTCTGCCGGCAAACTCTTGATCCTCGATATCGGAGGTGGATCATTAGAGATCGCCTCTGGAATTGATGAGAGCCCTGAAGCTACACTCTCTTTACCGTTAGGTGCTGCACGCATGACAAGAGATTTCCTTAGTGGAGATCCTTACTCACCCAAAGATGTGAAGCTCTTGCAAAATTATGTGGCAGATACTCTTGAGAAAAAGCTGCCTGCAATTCTTCGCTCCCACGACGCTAATCACTTTGTTGCAACCAGTAAAACATTTCGAACACTAGCTCGACTATCAGGACATTGGTTTAATGAGAATCCTAAATACTTAGAGCTCGCCAATTTAGAGGCGATGACTTCAAATCTTGTAGGTATGACTGATAAGGCGCGTGCTGATTTGCCGGGGGTTTCTGAAAGTAGAGCTCAACAAATTGTCGCAGGAGCAATCGTCGCGCGCTCTGTAATGGCTATATTAGATATTGATAGAGTTGAAATTTGTCCTTGGGCGTTACGTGAGGGAGTTGTTTTACGAAGGTTAGATTGGTTGCAGGGCTAACTTAGGTTGCAGGGGCTTCAATCCAGTCAATTGCAATTATTTCACCATCTCGATGGTGCAGGACCCACGCCTCAGCCGGCTTTAACTCTTGGTCTAACTGTTTAAAATTCTTCTTACCAATTAATTTCTTAAGTAGTTTTGGCAAAATCGGATTATGGCTGCAAATAATGGCGCTATGGCCAGCATCCATAAGATCTTGGGCGTAATCCAGTGCCGCCTCTTTATCCTTAGCAAAGCGGTATTCGCTCAAATCGGTAGAGAAAATCGGATGCATATTCAATGAACGTGACATTGGCTCGATGGTTTCAATACAACGCATCGCATCGGATGAATGAACCTGCTCGATTCCATATGGAAGAAAGTTGGTAAGAATTCTCTTTGCCTGAAGCTGTCCAAGGTGAGCCAGAGGCCGATCTCCGTCATCTCCATCCCAGTCTTCGCGCTTAACTGCTTTGGCATGGCGAAGTAAAACCAATGGAGTTGTGCCGGTTCCAAATTCAAGAAAGAAATCAATCACTGATCTGTCATCATCCAACGTCAGTTTTTTCCGCGCATCTGCCGGGCTATGCCACTCAATTAGGTCAACCTCTAAGGGATCAGGTTTACCCGTTGGCTCTTCGGCGGCTTGTGCAGACCAATACTTTACAATTTTGGAGATTCCGTCGACAACATAGGTCACTTCGCCAAGCTCTGGTCCAAAGATCGATGTGTATCCAGTCTCTTCCATTAACTCGCGATAAGCGCAAGCAATCATCGATTCGCTTCCATCTCGTTTTCCCTTAGGAAGTGACCAATCGTCATAACGTGGTCGATGAATCAATGCGACTTCAATCTTTTTCTTTACCCCGTAGCGCCACAAAACAGCACCAGCAGCATAAATAACCAAGCTTTCGTCGCTCATATCCGACCCATTCTATGCATAGTGGTTAATCATCATTGTGTGCAGGTCACGCAGCGGATTGCCATCACCGTCGGTACTGCTTCGAACCCATTCGGTTCTAGTTAATTTCCAACTTGCAGTCTCTGCCGATAAACCAAGGTCGATAATCCACTGCAATCTTTGGTGGTGATCTTTTTTATCAACGCGAATTAAACTTTCAACACGTCGATCTAAGTTACGCCCCATTAAATCCGCACTTCCAATCCAATATTCGTCATCTCCACCATTTGTAAAATGGAAGATTCGAGAATGTTCTAAGAAGCGACCAAGTACCGACTTAACAGTAATATTTTCAGATAGCCCAGCAATGCCTGGTTGTACTGCGCAAATACCACGAATCAAGAGCTCTATTTTCACGCCGGCTTGTGATGCTTCATAAAGTTTAGTGACAAAAGTTTCATCTAGAATCGAATTAAGTTTGAATTGGATTCCTGCTGGCTTGCCAGCTTTCGCAAAATTAATTTCGCGATCGATCCGCTCATTTATTCCAGATCGCAATGTTCGAGGAGCAACTAGCAGGCGCGAATAGGTTGATTGCGGAGCAAAGCCTGACAGTTGATTGAACAACTTAGTTAAGTCTTCAGTCAACTCTGCATCTGCACTTAGGATTCCTAGATCCTCATACATGCGAGCGGTCTTTGGATTGTAGTTTCCAGTCCCAATATGACAGTAGCGACGAAGTCCCTGCGGCTCATCGCGCACAACTAAAGATAGTTTGGCGTGCGTCTTTAAGCCCATCAGGCCATATACAACATGCACGCCGGCAGCTTCTAGTTTTCTAGCCCAGCGAACATTTGCCTGCTCATCAAATCGGGCTCGGATTTCAATAACAGCCAATACCTGCTTGCCTGCCTCGGCGGCCTCGATAAGAGCTTCAATGATCGGTGAGTCACCGGATGTCCGATACAGAGTCTGTTTAATAGCTAAAACATGTGGGTCTTGGGCCGCACTTTGCAGAAAGTGAACGACTGAAGATGTGAAGGACTCATAGGGGTGATGCAGAAGGATTTCGCCCTGTCGAATAGCTGAGAAGAAAAGATCTGAATCCTCTGAATCAACTTCAGCCAGAGCTTTTGCCGTGTGCGACCTAAAGCTATCAAATTTCAATGCAGGTATTCCTAAATCTGCAATTTTGTTTAAAGCTGTTAGGTCCAGCGGCGCTGGTACATGAATAATATTCTCTTCATTAATGCCAAGTTCATTAGCTAACTTTTCAACTAGCTTTGCGCCTACACCTTTTTCGATTTCAAGTCGTACCGGTGGACCAAAGCGGCGGCGGGCTAACTCTTGTTCTAATGAAAGCAGAATGTCTTCAGACTCATCTTCATCAAGCTCTATGTCTTGGTTTCGCGTAATGCGAAATGTGTAGTGA
Organism: Candidatus Planktophila sp.; assembly: GCA_049314595.1. GTDB lineage: Bacteria > Actinomycetota > Actinomycetes > Nanopelagicales > Nanopelagicaceae > Planktophila. Next base: position 8,459 of record JBMOET010000015.1, read on the forward strand.
TCCTCAATAACCATTCCCGGAAATAGTTCTTGCAAATGAATCGCTATTAGATCCTCAATAGGCAAAAACCTACTTGTTCCATTCTTTGATGTTGCAATGAATCTAGGAAGAATTTCGGGAACTTTAACGCGGGCGAAGAACTCTTCTTGTGTTTTGGGATTCTTAACCATGACCGCTAAGTTCAACGATAGGCCAGAAATATATGGAAATGGATGTGATGGATCAACAGCCAATGGAGTTAATACTGGAAAAATCCGATCTTGAAATAACTTACTAACGTATGTCAACTCATTTTCATTGAGATCATCCCAATGGACAAACTCAATTCCCTCATTTTTTAGCTTAACAAGAATGTCCTTATGAAATACCTCGGACTGACGATCAACTAAAGCCCTGGTTCGGATAGAGATTTCCTGCATCAGATCCTGTGGTGTTATGCCAGCAACATTGGCATCGGTAATATTATTTTCGAGTTTGCTCATCAATGTGGCCACGCGCACCATGAAAAACTCATCCAAGTTTGACGAGAAAATAGCTAGAAAACGCACTCTTTCCAGAAGGGGTATACGTGGATCCTCGGCCAGCTCTAACACTCGCTGGTCAAAGGAGAGCCAGCTGAGCTCTCGATCTGTAATATTTTCGAACTTCACGTTGAGATACTCCTCCTCCAAAGTGAACTTTGCATGTCCGTAGCGTAACCATCAAGCAAACCTGGCGCGATTTCCACTCATTGGTTGACGATGGCAGACTTAAGCCTGTGATTACGAACTATTGGATGAGCCCAGAGACTAATTCAGTTAATCGCTTGCCCATGCTTAATCTGGAGCATCTGGAAAAAATCTCGCTCGATGGAGTCTGGCGTTTTCAGCTCCTACACAGCCCAACGCATCGCGTTGGCAAGAAATGGGCGCAAATCCCAGTCCCCGGCCTATGGACTATGCAGCCTGAGAGCGAAGTCTTTTTCGACAAACCAATTTATACGAACGTTCAGATGCCTTTTGAGGAACAACCTCCCTTTGTCCCAGCAGAAAATCCACACGGTGTGTACGAGCGTGATTTTGATGTGCCTGATAGCTGGATGTCTAAGCGCGTAATTTTGCACTTAGGTGGATATGAATCAGTAGCACTTGTTTTTATAAATGGCACTGAAGTTGGCATGTCTAAAGATTCACGTTTAGCAGCTGAATTTGATGTCACCAAGTTTCTGACACGCGGGCGCAATACAGTACGCATCGATGTTACGAAATGGTCTGATGCCACTTACATTGAGGATCAAGATCAATGGTGGCACGGTGGAATCACTCGCTCTGTAAAACTCTTTGCAACTAATAAAGTTTATATTGAACGTTTTTATACTACGCCGGGCTTAGAAATCGATTCTACGACCGGAACGCTAGATATTCGTGCAAACATAGCTTCGATAGATAACATCTCAACTGGTGGTTATTCCCTGCGTGTGAGCATTGAAGAGTTGCCTAAAGTTAAGTCGGCTCACATCAGCAAAACTTTGAAAGATTTTGTTGCCCCATTATGGACAGAGCGCAATGAAGAGCTTAAGAGTCAAACTGACGCGTATTTTCACGGTAAATACTGGCATGGAAAGATGCCTGAGAATGTTGCACAAACAATTGCCCAGACAGAACCATGGCCAGCTGGTGAGATTCATCTGAACACTCGCATACCAGCGATTAAGCCGTGGTCGGCTGAAAACCCACATTTATATACACTTCATATTGAGTTAATCGATCCTGCCGGCAATATCGTTGAAGTTTCGCGGCAGAAGATCGGTTTTAGAAGCGTTGCAGTAAAGGGTCGCGACCTTTTGGTCAACGGCAAAGCAGTGATTTTTTATGGTGTTAATCGCCATGATTTTAATCGCTTCACTGGACGTGCATTAACTCGCGAGGATATGCGCGAAGATCTGTTGGAGCTCAAGCGATGGAACTTTAATGCGGTGAGAACTTCGCACTATCCAAATGATGCTGCCTTCTTAGACTTGTGCGATGAACTTGGCTTCTATGTAATTGGTGAAGCCAATATTGAATCTCATGCCTTTATTACTTCTATTTGTAATGACACAAAATACTTATCAGCTTTTGTAGAACGCGTAGGTCGTATGATTCAGCGCGATATTCACCACCCAGCTGTAGTGCTGTGGTCGTTAGGAAATGAATCTGGTGCAGGCACAAATCATGAAGCTGCAGCATCATATGCTCGCAGCTTTGATCCTTCTCGCCCATTGCACTATGAGGGTGGAATCCGTGGAAACTGGATGGGCAGCCACTCCTTAACCGACATTATCTGTCCTATGTATCCTGAGATTAGCGCTATAAAAGATTACGCAACATCGGGTAAGCAGGATCGACCATTGATTATGTGCGAGTACTCACATGCAATGGGCAATAGCAATGGAACCTTGGCTGAATATTGGCAAGTGATCGAATCGACTCCGGGCTTACAAGGTGGATTTATCTGGGAGTTCTGGGATCACGGCCCAGTACAAACTTTGCCTGATGGTAGTAAGCGAAATGCTTACGGCGGAGATTATGGCGAGAAGAAACATGATGGAAATTTCTGTTGCGATGGGATGGTATTTCCAGATCGCACCGCTAAGCCTGCTATGCATGAGTTTAAAGCGATTGCCGCTCCCGCATCGATTGCACCGGTCAAATCAGCGGCTGGCCAATACACGTTATTTAATAAGCATTTCTTCAAGGATTTAGGCGAATACGAACTCCATTGGTCAATAACTCGCGATGGCTTAATTAGTGATAGCGGCCGTATCAAACTTGCAAAAGTTGGGCCACGAAAGAGCGTGGTATTTAGAGTTACGTCGAAGTTTCTGACGAAGCCCGATGGCCTAGGAGAGCGATTTATCAACTTCTCCTTAGTTCGCAGTGCAAGTACCGCATGGTCACCATCAATGGCAGAGGTTGGATGGAGTCAATGCCCGCTTCCTTCTCGTTCGCTAAAAGTTGCCGCATCTAAACATTCTGATCTATTTATAAACTGCGTAGATGATTCCGGTCAGATTGTTCTGCCATACGGAGTTATAGCTCCACACCTTTCACTATGGAGAGCACCAACCGATAATGATCGAATCGGGCATATGGCAACTAAGTGGGCGCGTTGGGGCTTGCGTGATATTGAACGTACCGATTGTGTTGTCTCACAAAATAACACCAGCGTAAAGATTACAAATATGTGGCAGACAAGTACGGGTATCGATATCAAACATACTCAGGTTATTACCCCCGTTGCCGATGGTTTTAGAGTCAAAGAGAGCGTTGTTCTGCCAAAGGTCTTAAACGATGTTGCGCGCGTAGGATCAAACTTTGAACTTGAGGGAAGTTTGGCGGATCTGACATGGTTTGGAACTGGCCCTAATGAGACCTATCCAGATCGCACAATTGCTCGTGTTCATCGCTATATGTCTACGGTCGCTCATCAATACATTCCATATGTACGGCCACAAGAAAATGGTGGGCACAATGGCGTACGTTGGTTTGAATTGACAGATGCATCTGGGAATGGAGTTCGCTTCCAGTTGGCTAAGCCCATGCAAGTATCGGTGACTCCTAATCGCGCAGTTGATCTAGCTGATGCAACTCACGATGTTGAAGTCAATGCCTGCGGACAAATCGTTGTACATATCGATGCGGCGCATCGTGGAGTTGGTACTGCTTCATGTGGTCCAGATACATTGCCGGCATACATTATTAAGCCAGGTACACATACGTGGGAATGGGTTGTGACTTCAATCTAAGTGTGCGAGTGGCCAATGTATTGCAATTGGATATTTACAGCTTCGCCCATCACCCGATGATTTTCCACGGGCTCGTCGCCATAACCATGGCAGTGCAAAGGTTATAAACCACAGAGCTGTAATAATTGTTCGCAGAGCAAGGTGTTTTTCTTTTACAGGGGGCAGTGGTTCGCGCCAAGCTGGATCAAATGGAAGACCTATTAATTCAAGTACTGCTTGTGCAACACGATCATGACCCATTGCATTTAAGTGCAGACGATCAAAAGCCAAAAATCTGCGATCGCCGAAAGCGGGTTCTTCATTGGCATCGGCAATAATTGCTCCAACTTCAGCACCTACCGCACGAACATTTCTATTGAACTCCCTAAAGCGCGTCTCCCACAACTTTGCTGAACGACCTTTGTTTCCTGTTTTCTCTAAAACTGTAAACAACATTACCGTTGCACCCGATGCAGCCAAGCGTCGTACGGCATCGGCATACAGTGGCAGTACTAAATCTGCTCGGTAGTTTGGTCGAATCACGTCGTTGGCACCTGCGTGAAAAGATAAAAGTGTTTGGGGTCCTGTCACCTGCGCGATAGCTGCATCAATTTGTTCATCAACTACTTGTTGAACTAACTTTCCGCGTACCGCAAGATTGGCATAGGTAAAATCTGGATGATGAGCGGCCATAACATCGGCAGTGCGATCTGCCCAGCCCCTGTAATGACCATACTTTTTTTCATCGGACATGCCTTCGGTATAAGAATCCCCCAGCACAATAAAACGTTCAAAAACCACGACTATTACCCCTTGCGGCGTGCCTGATCTACCCAGAAAAGAGCGATCGCTGTTGCAACGCTGGCGTTAAGAGATTCAGTCGTTGCGCTGATTGGAATTGAAATAACAAGGTCGCACTTTTCGCGGGTCAAGCGCGCTAAGCCCTTTCCTTCGCTACCTACAACGATCATGATCGCCTCAGTTGCAACTTTCATCGAACTAATGACATCCTCAGATTCTCCATCTAGACCAACGACGAAGAGGCCTTCTTTCTTTGCTGCATCAATTGTGCGTGCAAGGTTGGTGACCTGAGCGATAGGTAAACGTGCAGCTGCACCCGCCGATGATTTCCACGCAGATGCAGTCATAGATGCGGCGCGACGCTCAGTCATGATGACGCCTGCTGCACCAAATGCTGCAGCGCTTCGAATGATTGCACCTAAGTTACGTGGATCGGTTACACCATCCAGAGCAACGATAAGTGCTGGATACTTTGCGCGTTGCATAATCTCTTCAAAGCTTGAATATTGAAATGGTTTAATAGCCAGAATAATTCCCTGACTATTGGGTGAGATGCCTTCAACTTCGGCGCGATGTGCTTCACGAATTGGAAGACCTAAGTGCAGCGCTAATTTGAGAGACTCTGCAACGCGATCATCTACCTCGATACTGCGTGCAACTAATAACTCAGTGGCTGGAACAGACTCACGTAGCGCTTCTAAAACGGCGTTACGACCGGCAACGATTTCACCACGCGGGCGATCACCACGCGGAGCGCGAGTTGTGCGAACCTCTTTGCCGTCGGTTTTTCTAACAACTTTGCTATCGGATTTTTTAGCAACGGCCTTCTTGCGCTTAGCTGCGGCGTGATACGGACGATCTTCAGCCTTAGGGGTTGGGCCTTTGCCAGTTAAGCGTTTTTTATTTTTCCCGCCGGTACCTGTTGTGGGTCCCTTTTTAGAGGCACGAATTGCGCCTTTGCGAGATGAATTTCCGGCCATCGTTAGCTCTTTTCCATAATCGACCAACGTGGCCCTTGTGCAGTGTCTTCAATTGTAATTCCTAAATCAAGCAGTCCATCACGGATGGAATCTGAAGCGGCAAAATCCTTACGCAGACGAGCGGCGGCACGTTCTTTCAGTGCAAGCTGAACAAGACCATCCATCACCTGCGTGAGATCACTTGAACCTTGCCCTGCAAAGTTGGAATCATATGGATCGCAACCGAGAATCGATAAAGCCCCACGAATCTCAGCGGCATTTAACTCAATTGCTCCACGATTATTGTCAGTAATGGCTTGGTTTCCGGCGCGCAAGTTTTCAGAGATTGATGCAAGGCCAGCAGGCACCGCTAAATCATCATTCATCGCATCGGTAAATGCTTCACTCATTGTTAAAGCAGGCGTTGTTCCCAGAATTTCAGTAGCACGCTTTAAGAAGTTTTCGATACGTCCAAATGCCACCGCAGATTCAGCCAGAGCAGATTCAGAGTATTCAAGCATCGAACGATAGTGCGCGCTTCCTAAATACCAACGCAGTTCAATCCCACGAACTTTTTGCAGAATGACTTCCACCTGCATGGTATTTCCAAGGGACTTACTCATCTTTTCACCTGCTTGAGTTACCCATGCATTGTGTAACCAGCGTTGAGCAAATCCATAACCTGCCGCCTCTGATTGCGCCATTTCATTTTCATGGTGCGGGAAGACTAAATCTAAACCTCCGCCATGAATATCAAAACTCTCACCTAAATATGCATGCGCCATCGCTGAACACTCAAGGTGCCAACCAGGACGACCTGCACCCCATGGAGTCGGCCACGAGGGTTCGCCAGGTTTAGCTGCTTTCCATAACGTAAAATCGCGAACATCTTTTTTAAATCTCTCATCAGCATCGGCGGCTGGCTGCAAATCATCAACATGTTGCCGAGAAAGTGTTAAGTATCGCTTTAATTTACGAACTTCTAGATAAACATCTCCATTGCCAGGTGCATATGCGCTGCCATTATCAATCAGTATCTGCATAAGCTCAACCATCTGAGTGATGTGTCCTGTTGCTCGTGGCTCATATGTTGGTGGTAAAACATTTAGTGCGGCAAATGCTTGCGTAAACGCGCGCTCGTATTTCAACGCTAATGCCCACCACGGCATATTTTCATGCGGTGCTTTTTGCAAAATTTTGTCGTCTATATCTGTGATGTTACGAATGAAGGTTACGTTGTAACCACTATGTGTTAACCAGCGTTGTAAAATATCAAAATTAATTGCGCTACGAACATGGCCAATATGAGGGGCGCCTTGGACCGTTGCGCCGCAAACATAGATAGATACTTCACCTGGCTTAAGTGGGCTAAAAACGCCGACTTCGCGTGTTGCGGTGTCGTATAAATTCAGTGCGGACATTTCTTAATTCTACAGCTTGTAGACCAAAGCGCTTGCAACTGCCGCAATACCCTTACCTTCACCCGTTAATCCCATGCCATCAGTAGTGGTTGCCGATACTGAAACAGGTACACCGCCCAGAGCCTTTGATATTGCCTCGATAGCTTCGGCTCGACGATTACCTATCTTTGGCTTATTGCCAATAATTTGGACGGTTACATTTGAAATCGCATACCCTGCATCAGTAACTAATGTGAGAGTTTGTTGCAAGAGCACAGAGCCCGATGCATCTGCATACTCTGGGCGATCGGTTCCAAAATTACTTCCTAAATCACCCAAACCAGTCGCGGCAAAGAGTGCATCACAAATTGCATGGGCTGCAACATCGCCATCTGAATGGCCATCAACACCGACTTCATCTGGCCAATTCAGACCAGCCATCCACAGCGTGCGGCCAGCGCCAAATGCGTGAGCATCAGTGCCAACTCCGGTTCTATAACTGCGGTTAAATCCAAGAAAACCAAGGGCGTTATCTAAATCTGCAGGGGTGGTAATTTTCAAAGCTCTATCTTCACCATCAATGACGATTACGCTGCCGCCAAGTAATTCAATGAGTACAGCATCATCGGTTGCCTCTTTGCCGCTCTCATGTGCATCTCGAAGCATTTGAGTTGAAAAACCTTGGGGAGTTTGTATGCGGCGAAGAGTGGAGCGATCAAGGGTTGCAGTTACTTGCCCCGCACCATCGATTGATTTAACGGTATCGACTTCAAGTAAACCTGGAACCACAGCCGAGTATCCACTGTTCAATGTTGCAATCACTCTTTGAGCTAAATCAGTAGTGGCAAGTGCTCGTGCAGCATCATGTACTAATACAAACTCGCTGGTTACATGAGCTAAAGCATTGCGCACGCTAGCCGAGCGAGTTAAACCACCTGAAACAACGGTGATTCCACCGCCTGCTAACTCACTTATTTGTTGTTCAAAACCTACAGGAGCGGCAATAATTATTTGATCGACAACAGGGGCAAGAGCGGTGATTGCATGCGCCAACAAGGTGCGATCACCAAGTTGAATTAATGCCTTTGGATATCCTGCGCCAAATCTTTCACCACTGCCTGCTGCGGCAATGATGGCGCTTACAGACATAGTTTAGGAAGCGAGAACCTCGTCAAGGATTACTGCAGCCTTTTCTTCATCAGTGCGCTCAGCAAGAGCGAGCTCTGAGATAAGGATCTGCTTCGCCTTGGCGAGCATGCGCTTTTCACCAGCTGATAGACCACGGTCTAGATCGCGACGGTATAAATCGCGAACAACTTCGGCGACCTTAATAACATCTCCCGATGCCAACTTCTCAAGGTTTGCCTTGTAACGACGTGACCAGTTGGTTGGTTCCTCTGTATATGGCTGACGTAATACGTTAAATACTCGATCTAGTCCGGCAGAATCAACAACATCGCGAACACCAACGAGGTCAATATTTTCTGCAGGAACTCTAACTGTTAGATCTCCTTGCGCGACTTTCAACACTAAATAGGTCTTTTCTTCACCTTTGATCACACGAACTTCTATCGCTTCGATAAGAGCTGCTCCGTGATGAGGATAAACAACGGTTTCGCCGACCTTAAATGTCATGTGTTGCCCTTCGCTAGAGGGTCAATTGTACCAGCGATTTCTGACCCAGTCACCTTGCCATAACTGGCGTAATAACAGCGTATTCAACTACTTATTTCATATGAGAGAATAACGCTCATGCGCCGCATATTAATTGCACTTATTTCATCAGCATTAGCATTGACATTATCAGCATGTGGTGCTGGGTTTAATGCTTCAACACGACAAGTTACTCAAGTAACCGATGGAGTAGAAAACGCAATTACTAAAGATGGCAACAACATCAAACTGCGCAATATTCTTGTTGTAGAAACTGCACTAGGTGCAGGAGTACTTGTTGGAACTCTTGTTAACTCTAATTCTGAGGACGATGCACTTCTTGGTGTAGCTATAAACGGCCAAGTGGCAACAATTACAGGAAAAAATACAGTGAATGAAAATTCGCCAGTTATTTTTGAAGGCGCGTCAGCAAATGCTAAAGCTGTAGTTCCAGTTCTTGGAGCTAAGGCAGGATCACATGTTCAAGTAACTTTGTTCTTTGCGCGTGCTGGTGAAATCACTGTTCTGGCAATAATTCGCGCACCAATAGATGAATATGTTGGAGTTAGCGCTTAATTACTTCTTGCCTTGATTTGCAACTGCAGTGATTGCATCTTTAGCTGCCTCTGGATCTAAATACTCTCCGCCTTTAACAATTGGCATTAAATCAGCATTGAGTTTGTAATACAAAGGAATTCCGGTGGGAATATTTAATCCAGCTATATCCGCATCACTGATGCCATCTAGGTGCTTCACAAGTGCGCGCAGCGAATTTCCGTGAGCTGTCACTAGTACACGCTTGCCCTTCTTTAGATCTGGAACGATTGATTCGTGCCAATAAGGCAGCATCCTCTCAATGACATCTTTAAGGCACTCAGTCTTTGGTGCGGTGATGTCGGCATATCGAACATCATGGCTTTGCGAAAACTCATCATTGTCATCGATCGGCGGAGGTGGAACGTCAAAAGAGCGACGCCACAGGGCAAACTGCTCTTCGCCATACTGGGCCAGCGTTTGCGCCTTATCTTTGCCTTGCAGTGCTCCATAGTGTCGCTCATTGAGGCGCCAACTGCGCTGGACTGGAATCCAGTGGCGATCGCAGGCATCTAAAGCTAACTGCGATGTATGAATTGCACGGCGCAACAGTGAAGTGTGAAGCAGATCCGGCAGCAGATTTCGTTCAGCTAATAACGCTCCACCACGACGGGCCTCTTCTTCACCCTTGGTAGATAAGGCAACGTCAACCCAGCCAGTGAAAAGATTCTTGGCATTCCATTGGGATTCACCGTGGCGAAGAAGGATTAGTTCATAGTTGCTCATGAGCACATCCTAAACCAAATGTTTGAAAGCCTCTAAATTAGCTAATGACTCACCTCGTGATACCCGCCAGGCCCATTCGCGGCGAATTGCATTGGCAAATCCCAGTTCAAGTAGAGGATTAAAAGATGAATCAGAGATCTGAAGTACGGTTCCAACTAATCGATCTATTTCGCGATCGGTCACAGCCGATAAAGGAAGCCTTCCAACTAAGAAAATATCACCTTGTTCGTTGGTGGCAAAGGCAACGCCGTACAGCGATGCATTTTTAGCAAGACACCAGGCATGCACGGCAGCTTCATTGTCATCTGGCTTTCGAATCACAAATGCATTGATACTCAATGAATGATCTCCGACAATAAGTGCGCAGTGAGTCTGCAATTTCTTCTCACCAGGCAAAGTAATCAAAAATGTATTGTCATCTCGCTTTTCAAACTCAAGGTCATGTGAATCTAGAAACTCTTCAATTGTAATTCGAGGATCAATTGCAGCCATTACTGTCCGGAAATCTTTCTGGCATGCTGAGCTTCAGTGATAACTTGATCATAAATATCCAACGTTCCACGCGCAGTTGCATCCCACCCAAAGTGTGAGGCATGTTCAACTGCTCCCATAGACAACAGTACGCGCCGCTGTGGCTCTTGCAGTAAGCGGGCAATTACCGATGACCACGCTTTAGGATCATGCCCATCAACTAATACACCCGATATTCCATCTGCTACCGCTGTGCGTAAACCGCCTACTGCAGTTGCAATTACCGGCGTTCCACATGCTTGTGCTTCAAGGGCTACTAAGCCAAAAGACTCCGAATAACTGGGAACACATACTAAATCTGCGGCGCGATACCACTGGGGCAGTTCGGCGCGCGGAACTGGTGGTGCAAAACGCACAACATCATCGATACCCAACCATGTAGTTAACTCTTGCAAACGTTCAACTTCTTCGGTGTTAGCCCCTGACGCTCCACCAATAATATTTACGATTAATTTCGAACGCATCAGTGGAGAGTGTTTTACTAATTCAGAAGTTGCACGGATTAATACTTCGGGACCTTTATGCGGCTGAATTCGCCCCACAAAAGTTACTACTAAAGCATCTTGTGGGGTACCAATACTTTCGCGTGCAGTTTTGCGACCTTGTCCGGGGGTAAATGTGTACAGATCAACGCCAGGGGCAACAACATGAACAATGTCCGGGCAGGCCTCGTACAAGGAGACCAAGCTGGCTGCTTCAGAGTCAGTGTTAGCAATCAAAGCTTGAGCAGCCGCTGCCACTTGGGTTTCGCCTTGCACGCGAATCATTGGCTCTGGGCTTTCACCTTCAGCTAAATTCAAATTCTTTACACGCGCCATAGTGTGCATGGTGTGAACTAATGGGATCCCAAGTTCGGCGGCGGCAGGCATGGCAACTTTTCCCGAAAGCCAATAGTGCGAATGAATCGCATCATAGTTTTCATTTCGTACGATGCGTAAAAACTCTTTAGAAAGTCCCAAAATATGCGCGGGTAACTGTTCTTTAGTTAAGTGTCCGTGGCCACAATCAAAATAGCGAACTCGAACACCTTTAGATATTTCAACTATCTCAGGCTGATCTGTTTCGGTACGGCGTGTAAAAATATCAACCTCAACACCCATTGCCGCCATACGTCGGGCCGATTCGACAACATAGATATTCATTCCACCTGCATCGCCAATACCCGGCTGATCCAGTGGAGATGTGTGCACCATTACGATGGCTATGCGCCCGTTCATGGCCTAAGGGTACGACTAGTTAGAAAGTTGCGCGAATGGAACCGACTATCTGATCCCCGCCATAGACCTTTTCTAACTCAATGTTGGCATCAACGCCTAATAACTTCAATCCAGCAACAGTTATGGCCTCACGTGGTCGCAAGCCACCGTCATTTACTTTAAAAGCATACGTACGGCCATCTGGCACAGATGCCACCATTATCGATTCAGCGCCACTCTTCATAAACACTCCAGGAACATTTTTCATAATCTTTGTAGACATTCGATTAGGCCCTGCAACCATCTCTGGAAAATCTCTGCACGCCTGCACAACACTTTGATGCACTGGATCTGCTGAAATCGTTAACGCTCTGATTGCACGCGCAAGACCAATAAGTGAAATTAAAAATAGCGGCGCTCCACACCCATCGATAGCGATATGAGAAATTTTTTCACCCGACAGAGTTTCTAATTCGCTCTTGAAAGCTACCTGCAGTGGATGCTGTGGATCTAAATAGTTTTCGATTGGCCAACCATTTGTAGCGCAGCCCAAAAGCATTCCAGAGTGCTTGCCACTGCAGTTCATGGCTAAGCGTGTTGCTACCGGTGTTGCAAGTGCTGCAGCTTCATCAAGAGGTTTGCCCTTTACATTCTGTAAAGCGTTTTCATCTAAACCAGCCAACGCCAATATCTCTAGGGCACCGCTTTGATGCATCTCTAAACCCGAGTGTGATGCACATGTAAGTGCCAACAGTCGTGGCTCTAATACAACACCGCTTCGGACCATCGCCGATGCCAAAATAGATTTATATGAAGAACGCGGATAAATAAGTTGTGTCGGATCACCTTTGTGAAACATGATTGAACCATCGCTATTGAGTGCGACAAAATGGCCTACATGGCTAGATTCAACGACATCATTTCTGACTAATTCAGCTAGAGTTTCTCCGATAAGTAAAGCCATCGATTAGTCGTTCTGACGTTCAAGTGATGACCAGATATGCGCTTGTAACTCTTTACCTTCGGCAGCCATGTCATAGGCAAAGAAAAGTTCTCCGGCAACTAGACCATATAAGCGAACGCCAGCGGTAACGATCTTGGCACTTGGTGCTGAATACCCTTGATCTAAAACTAATTGAATCTTTGGACCATCAAACTGTCCAACCCAGCCTTCTGAAATTCCAGTGTTGTGCGACATTACAACCTCTAAAACATTATTGGGCTTAGTGCGCCAGAAACCCGCTTCGGATCCACCTGGGCGAAGGATTTCACCCTCTGCATCTAATATCCATGAACGTGAAAAATAATTGAGGAACGGCCGACCATCATGATTAAAGACAACCTCATGGGCGTATTCAAAGGGCTCGATTCCAGGATATTCACCGCGACCTTTGCCACGCCACGTGCCAACTAACCAGGCCAGTGGATTTAGATCTGCGTGCAGACCTTCGGGAATTGTAAAAACCATCTATGGGCGTCCTCTAAATTTGGGTGGACGCCGCACTTGAGATTGACGACCACGGAATGCATAAAAAATTAGAGCAATACCTAATGCAATGGCTCCAAGGCCAAGGATTATCGACGTAAAAAGCTCCATGCACCAAGCCTACCTCGACTAAACAATCACTTCCTGCGAAGCGGGTACGCCATCAATACTGAGTATCGCCTCGATCGGCGTATTGCGCTTCACGATGGCCAGCGCAATTGTGCCAAGCTCGTGATGACGCGCAACAGTGCCGATGAATCCAACAACTACCCCATCATTTTCAACTTTTGTACCTTTGGCTGGGAATGCGACATCACTGCCATCAAGGTGCAACATCACCAATCGCCGCGGCGGATTACCTAAATTGAAAACCTTAGCCACCGTCTCTTGGCCTCTGTAACAACCCTTATTCATATGTACTGCTTTGTTTAATACGCCGATCTCATTTGGAATTGATTTGTGGTCGGTCTCAAAGCCAATGCGAGGTCGTCCGGCAGCAACGCGTTCAGCATCGAGTGCCCACGTGCCAATTTGCGTAGCAACTAAATTAAACCCCGCACTTATATCTGCTAATTCGTTACGCGCCACAAGTGCAAATGGCCCACCGATATCGGTAGTAACTCCAGGTGCTCGCAAAACTGCAAATTCATTGCTGGCATCGCGTACATCAACTTTCAACATAAATTTCATCTTAGTTAAATATGCGACTAAAGGCTGGGCATAACCAGGATCTAGAACTAACCACGTAGTTGTGCCGTCATCAACTAAATTGAATTGATATTCGATATGACCTTGTGGATCTAAAATCATTGCTGAAGTCCAGATACCTACGCCTAAATCATTGAGGAACTGCGTGGTCAAATCATGGAGCCATTTCAAACGATCGGCACCACTGACTGCAATAACGCTCAAGTGTGAAAGGTCGGCCCATGCAGTACCAGCTTCTAGTGCACGCTGCTCTTTAACGGGTTCACCAAAGTGCCAGATTGCACCTTTGTCTACACCGTCTTCGACCAGCACCGCACTCATTGGCAGTTAGTACACGTTCCATAGATTGCAAAGTGCGATACATCGGTTTTAAAACCATAGTCATCGGCCAATGAGTTCACAAAATTTGCGGCAACATCAATGGGTGCATCACCGACACTGCCACATGTTCCGCAGACTAAATGTAGATGTGTCAGCTCTTCGGCGGCGTGATACGTCGCACCGCCATGTCCTAAGTGCGTATGTTGTACAAGTCCAACATTTTCTAGCGTCTCTAAGTTTCGATAAACCGTCGAAAGATTGATTCCTGGATGAGTTGCACGCACTTTCTCAGCAACTTCTTCAGGGGTTGAGTGTCCAAGTTCGCGTACGGCGGCAAGAACTAGTTCGCGCTGAGGCGTGAGGCGTAAGCCCTTTTCATGAAGTTCATGCTTGTCAGCCATGTGCTTACCTTACGCGAAGAAGTAGTAAATAAACTTCGCACCCTAGGCAGAAGTTAAATGCTGCGTTCAAAAAGGCCGCGGCAAGGGCACAACTGACGGCTACAACGAAGAGTGCGCTGATTCCAGCGATAGATCCTGCGATAGCGGCCAGTACAAAGAGCAGCCCCACGCTTTGGGCAAACTGAGGAGGACGAATATCTTCAAGACTTACTGCGCTCTTTAATCGTGGCTTAATGATTGTGCGAAAGATGAGCGCATATGGCGTGAACTGTGGTCCACGAAATGCTCCGATTGCAAAAACAATTGCTTGCGCACTGATAACCCAAACGCTCTGAGTTGCTAGTGCGGTAGCCAAAACTAATGTTGTTAGGACAGCTGAAAAACGTGGACCGCGTGCATCAATGGTTACTGCTGATTTTTTCTCGTTCAAAATTTGAGTCATGTACTTTTCCTTTGGTCGGTGAATGGGTAATTGTTTTTAAAAGCAACAATTACATTCGACACAAAGCGCCAGCTAAGCGGCCATAATCAATGACGCGACGCTTAGTGAAATTCCTGGCAAAAGACATGTCCGTAACTATAAAGACCGAGAACAATAAATGCGAGTTGCGAACTATTTGCGAATAGCCGCGAGCGCATTGATTACTTGCTCGCGCTTAGGTGCACCTACTGCACGCCCAACTTCCAAGCCCTGTGAGTTCAAAATCAATGTCGTTGGGGTGCTCAATATGTTCAGTTGTCGGACTAGCTCTAACTGCGCCTCAGCATCGACTTCAACATGGGCAACATCTGGCATGTTGGCGACAATGTTTTCTAGCAGAACCCGCGTAGCCCGACATGGCGTACAAAAAGCCGATGAGAACTGCACCAGAGTTGCAGTAGATCCCAGCGCTCCGCCAATCATGGATTCGCTAATAAAAGACTGCCCGGCTTTGGCTTTAACTGTGCCGCGAGAGCGTTGGTACCAGAGCCCATAGACAGTTGCCAGTGCCAGCACAATCACGATTGGAAGCAATGATTTCACAGGGGTAGTCTGTACCAATGGCCAAGGTCTTGCTACTCACAAATACCTCTGGAGCGAGCGCGGAAGTTCTGCCTGCACTTGGTTTGCTTGCGCATCAAGTTCGCATCTTGCCAGCTGAAGCTAGTGTCTTAGTAGATGTACCTGATGTAGATGTCATTCTGGTTGATGCACGTCGCGACCTACCTGCAGCAAAGTCTTTAACTCGGCTTTTAACCACAACTGGTCTTGGTTGCCCCATCATCGTTATTGCAACAGAGGGCGGCTTATCTGCAGTCAGCGCCGAATGGGGAATCGATGATGTAATGCTGGATACTTCTGGCCCGGCCGAAGTTGATGCACGTATTCGCATTGCAGTTGGTAAGCACATCGCTGCCGTTGCTAGCAGTGATCCACATTCGGGA
Source organism: Candidatus Planktophila sp. (assembly GCA_049314595.1). Taxonomy (GTDB): domain Bacteria; phylum Actinomycetota; class Actinomycetes; order Nanopelagicales; family Nanopelagicaceae; genus Planktophila. Next base: position 24,405 of record JBMOET010000015.1, read on the forward strand.
GAGATTCGCAGCGGTGATGTTGCCATCGATGAATCAACGTATACCGCACGCCTTAAAGGAAATGTTTTAGATTTAACTTTTAAAGAGTTTGAATTATTGAAGTATTTGGCCCAGCATCCAGGTCGCGTATTTACTCGCGCACAGTTGCTGCAAGAAATTTGGGGCTACGACTATTTTGGTGGCACACGCACTGTTGATGTCCATATTCGTCGCTTACGATCAAAGCTTGGTCCGGAGTTTGAAGCGATCATCGGAACCGTTCGCAACGTTGGTTATCGTTTCACGATGCCATTAGGTGGCAAAGAGAGCTCCATTAACGAACGCGTGTAAATATGCGCCATATTCTAAAGATTCATCGCTCTTTACAAGGGCGAATTCCAGATACTGATCATGGCTTCACGATTAAAAGCTTTAACCCAAAACTTCACAAAGATGCGTGGCTTGCATTAAATAACAAAGTCTTTGCCGATCATCCCGATCAAGGTAATTGGGTTATGCAAGATCTAGAAAATCGAATGGCCGAACCCTGGTTTGATTCCGATGGTTTTTTTATAGCCATCGATAATGGCCAGTTAGTTGGAACATGTTGGACCAAGATTCACCATGATTTAGTGAATCAAGCCCCTGTTGGAGAGTTATATGTTGTTGGAGTTGACCCTGAATTCATGGGGCATGGCATAGGTCGGGCAGTTTCTATCGCTGCAATGAACTACTTCTTTAATAAGGGGATTACCGAAGCTATGTTGTATGTCGATGCCGACAATACAAAGGGCTTAAAACTCTACGAATCACTGGGATTTAACTAAGTAAGCGGGAATTAAAAAAGGAGCCAGGGGAACTGGCTCCTTTTTTTTCGTGCATCCCTTTTTTATGGACGAACAGGTGGTACAGGTTTTACTGGAATGCCAGCCCGTGCGCTAGCAACCACTGATTTAAATGTTGTACGTGCGGCAACGCGTGCAGCTTTCGTTGTTGCTGCAGCAATTGCTGCATCGCGGGCAAGCTTTGCGGTAGCGATAGTTGCCTTTGCACTTGCAAAAGCGGCTTGACGGGCGGCGCGGGCAGCTTGGAAAGTAGCCTTAGCTGCTTCGAAAGCGCTCTTTTGCGCTGGAGTCAATGCGACTTTCTTAACAACTGGCGCTGTTACATCTGCCGCGGCTCCTGAAATTCCTGCAATGGCAAAGAATCCAGCCATAGATGCAGCTGCAATACTCCGAGTTAAAAGCTTCATGTGATCCCCCATCATTGCCACACTTGTGTGCGGATAAGTCAAAGGTAAAAGGCGACCTTGTGGCAATCCAAAGTCAGTTCTGTGGGTTCCCTGTGAGTTCGGCGCACATAACGCGAAATGCATGCGTATGGGCATCGACATCGGCCGCCGTTGTATCCGGACACATAA
>JBMOET010000016.1:0-23961 GCA_049314595.1 Candidatus Planktophila sp.
ACTACGTAAGTAGTCGGAGAATGAGCGCATTTCCATAACTTGCTAACATTACTGGGCTTTACTACTTATTGTGTAATCAGCGACGCTTTCGCCTCGGAGTGAGCCAGGCTGCCAGCGCTGCCAGCCGCACTACAACTGGCGAAATAGCTCGACCGATAAACCTAGCCCTACGGAAATCATGAATCGGCCATCCTTCAGCCATTGCACGCAACCCCAAAATAGCATCGGGGTTTATTGCCGATGGATGTCCCACGCACTGTAAGAGCGGAAGATCATTATTGCTATCAGAATATGCATAACAATCCTCAAGATTTAAACCAACGCGCTGTGCAAGATCTTTTACTGCAGTAACTTTTTCTTTTCCGTGCAAGAGCGCCCCCACTAATTCACCTGTGTATGCGCCATCTTTAATCTGGGCCTTACTTCCCAAAGCACCAGTAAAACCTAATCGATTAGCGATAAGTACCGCCATATCTTCTGGGGCTGCAGTAACTAACCAAACTTCTTCGCCGTTTGCTAAGTGTTTTTGCGCAATATCAATTGTTCCTTGCCAGATAGCTGGAGAAACAAACTCATCGTAAATCTCCTGGGCAATTGCCTCGATATCTTTAACACTGTGGCCACCGATAAAATTAGTTGCCGACTCTTGAAAGCGAGCGATCTCTTCCTTATTTTCTTTTCCTGTTAAGCGAAAGCGCAGATTGGCAAGGACGAATCGTGAGATGTCCTTCTTCGTGAAGTATCCACGCTGATACATGCCGCGCCCCAGAAAATAGATGGTGGAGCCACGGATTAGCGTGTTATCTACATCGAAAAAGGCCGCTCGTTTCGCCGTGAGTGCCATGTCACTACCTTAACGAACTTGACCCAATTGGGACGCTTTATGCTTACCCAATGAGTTCAACTGTCCATGTGATTCGTCACGGTGAAGTAGAAAACCCACAGAAGATTCTCTATGGGCGCCAACCTGGGTGGCGCCTTTCTGATCGCGGTCAAGAGATGGCACACACACTTGGAGATTGGTCTAAGTCGATAGATCTTGGTGCACTATTTGTTTCTCCATTGCAACGTGCACAAGAGACTGCCGCGCCAATTGCTGCCGCACATTCAGTTCCAATCACAACAGATGAGCGTTTAATCGAGGCGGCAAATGTATTTGAAGGAAAACCATTTGGCGTCGGCGATGGAGTTTTGCGACATCCATCTGCTTGGAAACATCTTTGGAATCCATGGCGTCCTTCGTGGGGCGAGCCGTATGAAGAGCAGATAAATCGAATGCTTGCTGCCGTTTTTGCTGCACGTGAAGCGGCAAAGGGGAAAGATGCAATTTGTGTATCGCACCAATTGCCTATTTGGATTTTACGCAGTGCAATTGAAAGTCGCCGCCTGCTTCATGATCCACGTAAACGGGAGTGCTCACTCGCATCGGTTACGAGTGTTCACTTTGATGACGATGGTCTGATTTCAGGATTAACATATTCAGAACCAGCACGGCATCTGCTTCCGGGAAAATAATGAAAAATCGATATAAAGTTCTTATTGTCCTTATTTGTGCGATGGTATTAGTCGGATTCGGCCGGGGTACAAGTACTACATCGCAAGAGAGTTATGTTTCCGGAGACGGATCAGTGGTCTACATTGAAGTAGCTAATCGGATTGCAGCACCCGCACTTGCAGGAATGACTTTGTCGGGTACAAATTATTCTTACGGGCTTGGTCGAGTTACGATTGTCAATGTCTGGGCATCATGGTGCGCACCTTGTAGGGCGGAGATTCCTACTTTGATAGCACTTTCTAAGAAATACAGCGACACTACTTTTATTGGAATTCTTACTCGAGATAATCCTCCAACAGCCGAAGCATTTGCGCGTCGGTTTCAGATTCCGTACCCAACGCTTATAGATGATTCAATATTGATTGGTTTCAAAGGTTCATTGCCAGCTAATGCCATTCCATCGACAGTTGTTATTGATAAAAATGGCATGGTTGCAGCGCGAATATCAGGGGAAGTCACGGTTGCCTCCCTCTCATCATTAATTGAAAAAGTGAGCGCAGAGTGAAAGATTTCTTCGTCGAACAGATCCTCGACGGATTCCTTATTACGGCATTTCCCGTCGCCTTTATCGCAGGCGTTATCTCATTTCTCTCCCCGTGCGTACTTCCACTTGTTCCAGGGTATTTATCTTTTGCTGCAGGGTTTTCCAGTAACCGTGGCAAAGTGTTTCTAGGCTCTCTACTTTTTGTACTTGGCTTTAGCACTGTATTTGTTTCTTATGGCGCCGTATTTGGTGGAATAGGAAATCAATTAGCTGCCCATGAAGATGTTATATCTCGGGTACTAGGTGTAGTCACAATTCTGCTTGGCTTTGTATTCTTAGGAAAGTTTTCATTAATGCCAACAATACGTCCACGGATGAAAACTACAGGCGGTCTTATTGGTGCCCCAATTCTAGGGTTTTTGTTTGGCGTTGGTTGGACACCCTGCATAGGACCAGCACTTGCCGCGGTTCAAACCTTAGCTTTTCAAGAGTCAAGTGCCATTAGAGGCGCCGTGTTATCACTTGGCTACTGTTTAGGTCTAGGTCTTCCATTTATAGCATCAGGAGTATTTCTTGATCGATCCGAAAGGCTTCGTAAAATTCTTGTGCGCCGCGGTGATCTTATTTCTAAAATCGGTGGGCTATTTTTAATTGCAATTGGACTATTGCAAGTCACTGGTACGTGGGGTCACATTATGAATTCACTGCGAGCACTTATTTCAGATTTTATTCCGGTGGTTTAAATGAATCAAGAGACCCAAGTGCCAGAGCTTGGCAGTATCGGTTTACTTAGATTCGCATGGAGACAGTTAACCAGCATGCGAACTGCCTTAATTTTGCTGATGCTTTTAGGTGTTGCAGCGATTCCAGGATCACTGTTTCCTCAACGAACTCAAGATCCAATGGCGGTAACCGCCTATTTCAAGAGTTCACCTGGTGTAGCTAAATGGTTGGATCAGCTTTCCCTCTTTGACGTATATGGATCGCCGTGGTTTAGCGCTATATACATACTTCTTTTCATCTCACTTATTGGCTGTGTTTTGCCGCGAACTATTGAGCATTTTCATGCTGCGCGGGCGTTACCTCCTGCAACACCTAGGAATTTAAATCGTATGGAGTTCTATAACTCCTGGCCTGCCAGCGGTGGCGAGTTAGATGCCGCACGGACTTGGTTTACAAAGAATCGTTTCAGAGTAGTTGAAAAAGATGGATCCATTTCCGCCGAAAAAGGTTACTCGCGCGAGACTGGAAACCTCTTTTTCCATTTAGCACTCATCCTTATTCTGCTTGGAATTTCACTATCTTCGCTCTTTGGAATGCGAGGTGAGGCGATTCTCAATGTTGGCGAACGCTTCGTTAACACCCCGACCAGTTATGACTCATTAGCATATGGAAAACTATTTAAAGATGGCAAATTGTCAAACTTCATTATCAAAGTGGATAAGTTCGATGCACAATATAATATTGAAACAAATGCGCCAGAGGATTACACCCTTGGCGTGACTTTGTATCAGGGTGATTTAAAAAAGGGTGAGAAGCGAGTGATTAAAGTTAACTCACCACTCACTATTGAAAATACAAAGATTTATCTTCAAGCAAATGGATATTCACCAATTGTGACTGTTCGAGATTCAAAGGGAAATGTTGGACTGCAAGGCCCAATTCCATTCTTGCCACAAGATGGGAACCTACGCTCTATTGGGGCGATAAAAGTTCCAGATGCTGATCCACAAGTTGGCTTTGTCGGATCTTTTGTTCCAACATATGCGCGCAGTGATGGCAATGGTGCAATCAGCGTCTTCCCGCAAGCTTTAGATCCACGTTTATTGTTATCGGCCTGGTCTGGAGATCTTGGCCTTGATTCAGGAACTCCGCAATCTGTTTATCGAATTGATACATCGGCAATGAAGCAGATTGGCTTGAAATCACTCAAGCCCGGCGAAAGTTTCAACTACCCAGGTGGATCGCTGACATTTGAAGGATATGTGCAGTGGGTAAACCTTCAGATAGTCGAGGATTCTGGCAAGAACTTTGCCCTGCTCGGGGCTATTGTTTCAATCCTTGGCCTTCTGGCATCTCTTTTCACGCGGCGTCGCAGAATCTGGATTCGAGTTGGAAAAGATGTTGAGGTGGCAGGACTAGCTAAGAATGCCGCCCCTGGCTTAGAAGAAGAGCTAGTGAAATTTATGAACGTTGTAAAAGGAGAGAAATAGATGTCACGCACATGGGCCTACTTATCTAACTATCTAATTTACTCATCGATGGCCGTTTACACACTCTCCTTCTTTGCGCATGCCTTAGAAACAGCCTGGGCCGTAAAGATTCCAGAGGCAACTTCTGGAAAGACGCTTGACTATAAGCGAACAGAAAAACTCGCTCGCATAGCAACTGCGATGATGATTCTTGGCTTTCTACTTTTGTTTGCTGGAGTTATAGCTCGAGGTGTTTCCGCTGGTCGAGTTCCTTGGGGCAATATGTACGAGTTTTCAATTACTGGAGCACTGGCTTTTTCAGGTGCGTACTTAGCGGCACTGCGCAAATACGATCTGCGTTGGTTAGGCCTTCTCGTTTCGATCGCAGTCCTGCTTACATTAGGTACTGCAGTCGCAGTTCTCTATAGACCAAGTGCACCACTTGTTCCTGCACTTAAATCGACCTGGTTGGTTATTCATGTATCTGCAGCGATAGTTTCTGGCGGAGTTTTCTTACTTGCAAATGCCGTTGCCGCCGCATATCTATATTTAGATGCGATGGAGGCAAAAGGCGCGCGAAGCCCTTGGGCACAACGTTTACCCTCACTTGATTATTTAGATCAACTGTCTTATCGATTAGTTGCCTTTGTCTTTCCGCTGTGGACCTTTGCAGTTATTGCCGGAGCTATCTGGGCCGAGAGTGCGTGGGGGCGCTACTGGGGTTGGGATCCTAAAGAGACGTGGGCATTTATTACATGGGTTGCATATGCGGCCTATCTACATGCACGCGTAACTATTGGGTGGCGAGGACGACGCGCAGCTTGGCTGTGCTTATTTGCTGGCTCAACATTTCTATTTAACTATGTGTACGTCAATATTTGGGGAACGGGAAAACACACGTACTCAGGGCTTTAGAGACGCCCAAGAAAATCTGGGTCATCATCAGGTGGCAAAATACGTCGCTTGGGCTTTGGTCCACCTAAACGTGGGCCCTTTGGTCGGCCCGCTATCCAATAAGCAATTGATCCGAAGGTTAAAGTAAGAATAATAATTAAAATCCAAGCCCACTTGGGTAAGTTACGAATCTGAGTCTCATCTGAACGCGCACAATCAACCAAGGTAAAAATGTTAAAGGCAACAATTAAAAGGGGAGGTAGTAAGCGTGACATGGTTTTATTGTATCGCTAATGCCAGCGCAAAAACCGTAGCAAATATAAGTTGAAGTTTGCCGGTCCTACCCAGCAGGGGAATGAGTTCGGCGCCACTTACTCCACTTAAGACTTTCCGCGCTAGCGAAAAAGTAAGGGGTGCCACTACTAGAGTCATTAACGCTAGAGGTTTGAATGTAGCGACTGCGGCAGTGTGAGCCAGGACCAGTAATGCAACAAAGAATCGTCTGGCAGCGGCGTCACCCACTCTGACCGCAAGTGTACGTTTACCAACTAATTCATCTTGTGCGCGATCCCGCAGGTTATTGATTGACAAGAGTGCACATGAGAGCGCGCCCATCGGAATCGATACGATAAAACTCATTAACGTTATTTTTTCAGCCTGCACGTAGTAGCTACCGACTGTGGCCACAATGCCAAAGAATACAAAAACTGAAACCTCACCAAGGCCGCTATAACCATATGGATTCTTACCACCCGTGTAGTTCCATGCCGCGATGATTGAAAGCAGACCAATGACAATCAAAAGCGGTGAGGTCAATAGCGCAAGCCATAATCCAGCAATCGATGCAATTGCAAATGAGATAAAGGCTGCAGTTTTTACTGAGCGCGCACTAGCTAAACCGCTTGCAACTAAACGTGTTGGTCCAACACGGTTAGAGTCGCTTCCCTTCACGCCATCGGAGTAATCATTGGCATAGTTAACGGCGATTTGAAGCCATAAACCGACCTTTAGCGCCAAAGCTGCGCGGAACCAGTTGAAATCTGGACCAGCAAGTGCCGATGCAACAACGATAGGGGCGATAGCAGCAGGTAATGTGCGCGGCCTGGCGCCGAGAATCCATTTATTCATTTCTCACCATTTTCGTCAGTGCCATCCGGTCTACTTTTCCAATTCCAAGAAGTGGAAGAGATTCTACAAAGTGAATACCTTTTGGTTTTGCAATTCCACCCAAAGCCGCCTCTAAGTAATGAGAGATCTCTATCTCGCTAACATCTCCAACAATTGCAAGATGCAACGCATGTCCCCAATGCGGGTCGTCAACTGCAAAGGCTGCACACTCGATTTCTGGGAAGCGTACCGACAGCGTAGCCTCAACTGCTATCAACGATAAGTTTTCACCGCCTGAAATAATTACATCATCGGCTCTTCCCTTTACCTTAAGTTTTTCATCGATAATCTCTCCAAGGTCATTGGTTGTGAACCAGCCACTATGAAGATTGAAAAGATTAGGAGTATTTAAATAACCGCCAGCTAAAACTGATCCGCGAATTGCGATTAGACCTTGGTCATTAATTTCAAACTCAACTCCAGTAAGTGGGGTGCCGTCATAAATACATCCGCCACATGTTTCAGTCATTCCATATGTTTCAACTATTCGAACTCCTGCATTTTCTGCTTCCAAGCGCAGCGATGGTGACAGTGAAGCGCCTCCGACTAAAACAGCTTGCGCACTTTGAAGATGTCGCAACAATCTCTCATCTGAGTTCAACGCTCTAAATAGCTGAGTAGGTACTACGGATGTGAAATCAACAGTTGGGTATTCGCCGTCAAAATCTCGAAGGTCAACTGGAAGAGTGCCCAACTCCATCGAACGAATTATTACGTTTACTCCCGCGATATGTGTAATAGGTAAAAGTAACGACCACTGAGATCCAATTCTGGCGCCGAGAAATGCGTTAGCTGCACTTGCCGATGCCAATAGTGCGCCAGAGCTAAAGGCGACCTCTTTGATCAGACCAGAACTGCCGCTGGTTGCGATTACTACGCAGATATTGGAAGGACAACTTTGTGTTCCAACATCGCCAAAGCTCAGGGCAGGGCCAGTTTCTGCGAGTGCCGACGTGATGAGCCCGGCTAATTCCGGGAGTTCGCACGTAGGGCTCACCCGCAGTAATTCTCGTTGTGACGTGATCTCCATTGCAGCCGTAGGCTATCGCTAGCAACGATTGAAATGAGGACATATGAGCAAGCCGATCAACCGCGATTTTGGCAGCCGCGATCTTCCACAGTGGACCACCGCCCCAGGGGGAGAAGGCTTTGTTGATATTAATTATCAAATAGGTGATGCGATCGCGAAGATCACAATCAACCGTCCCGCAGTGCATAATGCTTTTCGGCCACAAACAATCATTGAGCTAATCGAGGCATTTTCACTTGCTCGCGATAATGAAGAGGTCGGCGTAATAATCTTAACTGGCGCCGGAACCGAGGCTTTTTGTTCTGGTGGAGACATCAGCGTGCGTGGCGATGATGGATACCTAGGGGAAGACACGTTAGCCAAAAAAGGAATTGGTCGTCTTAATGTTTTGGATTTACAGATTCAAATCCGCCGAACACCTAAACCAGTTGTTGCGATGGTGGCCGGATGGGCAATTGGCGGGGGACATGTCTTGCATGTTGTATGCGACCTAACAATTGCAGCTGACAATGCAAAGTTTGGTCAGACCGGCCCAATGGTCGGTTCCTTCGATGGCGGATACGGTGCTGGGTTACTGGCTGCACATGTTGGCCAGAAAAAAGCTCGCGAGATTTGGTTTATGACGCGTCAATATGATGCACAAGAGGCACTGGCAATGGGGCTCGTCAATACAGTTGTTCCATTAGCAGAGCTAGAAGCTGAAACAGTTTCATGGTGCCGAGAAATGTTGCGCAACTCCCCGCTTGCGATTCGCTTACTTAAATCCAGCTTGAATGCCGCAGATGATGGTCAAGCTGGCATTCAACAGTTAGCAGGAGATGCAACGCTTTTGTTCTATATGAGCGAAGAGGGACAAGAAGGACGCGATGCCTATAAGGAGAAACGTAAGCCTAATTTCGAAAAGTTTCCAAAGCGTCCATAAATAATGCTTGATTCAATCCTTGGTACCTTGAGCGTTGTTGCACTTGCAACGAAGACTGATTTTCGTTCAGTTACGTCGCGTGAAGTAGCTCTTTTCGAAGGACCTATGGGCTGGGGAGAGTTTTCGCCATTCTTGGAATATAGCTACAGCGAATCGGTACCGTGGCTAACAAGTGCGATAGAGGCAGCCTTTGTGCCAACTCCACCAGGATTTCGCCAAGAAATCGCAGTAAATGCAACTCTGCCAGCTTTAGATAACGCCCAGGATATTCAAAGTCTCTTAGATTCTTACCCTGGCTGCACGGTAATAAAAGTAAAAGTTGGCGGCGATCCAGTCAAGGATATGGAACGGTTAGAGATAATTCGATCACTTAGGCCCGATGCAAAAATCAGAATCGATGTGAATGGCCTCTGGAGTGTTGATGAAGCAGCTTCATTTCTAAATATCGTGGGGGATATTGAATACGCAGAACAGCCTTGTGCAACAGTTGAAGAGCTACGCGAACTCAAAAAGCGTACCCATGTGAAAATCGTTGGGGATGAAGTGATCCGAAAAGCTAAAGATCCTTTTGCTATAGATTTAAGCGACGCTGTAGATTTCGTGATGCTCAAAGTTGCACCGTTAGGTGGTATCACGCGCGCACTTGAGATTGCTCAACACCACAATCTGCCAGTAGTAGTTTCTAGCGCTTTAGAGAGTGCAGTTGGAATTTCTCATGGCCTTAAACTAGCAAGTGCTTTGCCATCACTTGAATTTGCATGTGGCTTAGGTACTGGCTCTCTTTTGGCAGTAGATGTTGCACAACTTCCTATAATTGATGGAATGATTAAAGTTAGTGATGTGAGGCCGGATAGTTCTGTTCTCAATAAGTTGGCTGTATCTAATGAACGTTTAAATTGGTGGAAGAATCGCTTACGAATGACTTGGAATGCAGGGGCAGAAAGCTTTGTCCAGGAGAGAGGTTGGAGCCTATGAATGCATCAACCTCACTAGCGCGCGTTATTGTCCGACAGATTATTGAGGCAGGAATCACTGATGTTGTGATTTCACCAGGCTCTAGAAATGCTCCACTGTCTTTGGCATTTAACGCAGCAGCAACTCGTGGCCTCATCAAGATTCATGTTCGAATCGATGAGCGCAGCGCCGCCTTCTTTGCATTAGGGCTTATTAAGTCAACTGGGCGGTCAGTTCCGATCATCTGTACCAGCGGAACTGCAGTTGCTAATTACCATCCGGCGGTTTTAGAGGCCAGTCATACCAACGCCCCGTTGCTAGTTTTAACGGCCGATAGGCCGGCAATGCTACGTCGAACAGGGGCAAATCAAACTACCGAGCAGGCTCGAATCTTCGGCAAAGCGGTGCGCTACTTCGCCGATATCGATGGCCCCGTTTTTCCAATGGATCTGCCACTCGATAGTTTGCGAACTGGACCTGTGCATTTAAATCTGCAGTTTGATGAGCCGCTGCTTCCAGATGCTTCAACTGCATGGCTAGATGAGATTGTCGTCGGAGCTACCAAGACATTGCCAAGTGCCAAAGTAGGTACCTTGAAGGTTCAAGGAAGTCGCGGAGTTCTAGTTATCGGACATGATCGCGGTGGATTAAGTGTTGATGAAGTTACAGGTTTTGCCAAGAAACTTGGCTGGCCAGTTATTACAGAAGATCCGCTGTCATTTCCAGATGCCATCGCTCATGCGTCCATCTTCTTAACTTCCATGGAGATTCGCAGCGTATTAATTCCGCAAGTTGCAATTGTTATAGGTAGAACAACTTTGTCCCGTTCGGTAAATTCGCTCATTAAATTAGCGCCGGTGCAGTGTGTAATCGATCCGCGCATGGCAACAATTGATAGTGATCGCACCGGCGATAAGAAGTTCACTTCAATCCCAACACTGCAAACCCAAGCGGCATCAGATGAATGGATTGCGCAGTGGCAAAAGTATTCACAACGCTGTGCAAAAGTAATCAGTGAGATCGATGGTTGGAATGAGGCGAACATTGCCAGAGTAATTTCTGCATCGATTCCAGATGGCAGTGCACTCTTTGTTGCATCATCTCGACCGATCCGGGATATAGAAGGTTTTGCAACTCCACGCGGTGGCTTAAGCACTTATGCCAACCGAGGGCTAGCTGGAATCGATGGGAATATTTCAACGGCATTAGGTGTGGCATCAGGACATAAACAAAGCTTTGCATTGCTTGGCGATCTTGCATTCCTGCATGACCTTACGGGATTAATTCACCGCGAAGATATTAACTGCCTATTTATTATCATCAATAACGATGGCGGCGGAATTTTCTCAACACTTCCACAACACGGTATTGAAGGCTTTGAAGAAGTCTTTGGAACTCCTCACGGTTTAGATCCCGCAGCAATCGCAGCATCAATGGGAATCAACTCTAGAACTGTTAATTCAATTGATGAGCTGAAGAAAGCAATCACCGTACCGGTTAAGGGAGTTTCGGTTGTAGTTGCGAAAGTGCCTACGCGAGAAGCTAATGCCGAGAATCTAAAGCTTATTTACGAGAAAATGAATTCAATTTAGCGCACTGCGCATAGGAACTAACTTCGCTTCACTTTCAGCAAGCTCTATGTCTGGGCTAGAACCAGCAACGATTCCGCAACCGGCAAAGATGCGAATTGAGTTGGCATTTATCTGCCCACACCGCAGTGCAATACCAAGTTCACCATCACCTGCAGCATCAATCCAACCAACTGGCCCCGCATAACGTCCGCGAGACATTCCTTCGATCTCATTTATTAACTCCATGGCCTTATTGCGTGGAGTTCCACAGACTGCAGCTGATGGATGTAGTTGTTCAAGAATCGTAAATGCATCAACGTGGGCAAGTTTTTCAGCCAAAGCCCCGGTTACATCTGTTGCTAAATGCATAACATTTGCTAAGTGCAGTACGTAGGGAGATTCAGGAACATTTGTTGACGTACAAAAAGGTTCAAGTGCATCAGCAACTGATCGCACTGCATATTCATGCTCTTCTAAATCCTTAGAAGAACGCGCAAGTGAGGCGGCAAGAGCTAAATCACGTTCATCATCGCCAGTTTTACTGATGGTTCCAGCAAGTACTCGTGAAGTAACCATTTTGCGAGACAGGCGAAGCAACAGCTCTGGTGTTGCACCAACAAGGCCCGAAACTGCGAAGCTCCATGTGGAAGGGTATTCATAAGCTAACTTCTTCAAAACCGAACGCGCATCAATTGGTGATTGCGCAGTTCCAGAGAAATCGCGCGCAAGAACGACTTTATCGAGCTCTCCATCTTGTATGCGCTGAACCGATTCTGTCACACGTTTTTTCCACAGTGCATCGCTGTCATCGTCATGATTCCAAACAATTGGGTTTGTATTAAGAATTGTTGGCGTTGATTTCAAATTCGGTTGTGATGCAGGGCCGATCCAAGTGATCCATGATTTATCACCCTTCATTCCTACAATTACTTGAGGAATTACTAAGACGGATGAATCATGTGGCGAAAAGGAAAAAGAAGAAAAGAGCAGTGGCCCGGTTCCACTTCCATGAACCGAGTTTGAGACTGCAAAACCTTCAAGTTGTTTTTGCCACCAATGCCGAGCATCGGCAAAACGGTTTGGGCCACTGACGGTAGTGGTTGCGTGAATACCCCAACCAACCAATCCTTCTCCCGCACGTACCCATGCAAGAGGTGCTTCATCTGGCAGTAGCTCTAGAAGCGGAAGGTGCTCACCCAAATGCGTTGTAGTAACCGGAATCAATGAAGGCATTCGGCTACCAATTGCATGTGTAAAACTCCCTGATGGTTAAGTTGTGGATGAGCCTACTTCACGAGAGAATGCGCCTATGTCGCGCGCTAATCTCAATAAAGATCCCGATGAAGTCGCTGCGATGTTTGATGGGGTTGCCAAGCGCTATGACGTCGTTAACGATCTATTGAGCTTGGGCCAGACAAAGGCCTGGCGCAGAGCGGTCACTAAAATTATCACCCCAGCCCCCGGAATGAAGATTCTCGATCTCGCCGCTGGTCCGGGTTCATCCTCCCAGCCCCTCTTTGAGGCTGGCGCAGACGTGCTATCCACTGATTTCTCCGAGGGAATGCTGGCCCAGGGCCGAAAATCCCGCCCATATCTAACCTTTTCTAAGGCCGATGCCTTAAATCTGCCCTTTGAGGCCGATATCTTTGATGTCACGACCATCTCTTTTGGCCTGCGAAACACCGTTGACTACCCAAAGGCGCTTGCCCAGGCTCTACGAGTAACCAAAACCGGTGGTCGAATGGTCGTTGTTGAGTTCTCTCACCCCACATGGAGGCCATTTCGCCGGCTCTATATGGGCTATCTGATGCGGGCCCTGCCGATAATTGCTCGAAAAACCTCATCAAATCCCGATGCCTACGTCTATTTGGCCGAATCAATCAGGGCATGGCCAGATCAAGCCGGCCTAGCAGCGGCCATGGAGGCTGCGGGCTGGCACTCAGTAACCTGGAAAAATCTGACTTTTGGAGTTGTTGCAGTTCACAGCGGGATAAAGGGCTAGCGGTCACTGGCATAGGCCCAACGACTCTAAGATTTCATACGTGATATCCACATCCAATCCATACGTGCCGATCTTGGTGCTAGGGGCAATCGGTTTTGGTTTTTCCGTAATCTCGGTTGCCGCAGGAGCGCTCACCGGTCCTGCGCGTTATAACCGCGCAAAGGCAGATGCTTATGAGTGTGGAATCGAACCTTCGCCTCAGGCAGCTGAAGGCGGACGCTTCCCTGTTAAGTATTTCTTAACTGCGATGCTTTTTATTATCTTTGATATTGAAATTGTTTTCCTTTATCCATGGGCGGTCACTTTCGATAAGTTAGGCGTTTTTGGTTTAGTTGAAATGGCGATCTTTATTGGAACAGTTTTCGTCGCATATGCATATGTATGGCGCCGCGGTGGATTGGAATGGGATTAGTACATGGGTTTAGAAGAGAAGATTCCAAGCGGCTTTCTTTTAACAACAGTTGAAAAACTTGCGGGCTACATGCGCAAGAATTCGCTGTGGCCAGCGACTTTCGGTCTTGCATGCTGCGCAATCGAAATGATGGCCGTTGGTTCTGCAGCTAAGTACGATATTTCACGATTTGGTATGGAAGTTTTCCGAGCATCTCCACGTCAAGCAGATTTAATGATTGTGGCTGGGCGAGTTTCAAACAAGATGGCCCCAGTTCTTCGACAAATCTACGATCAAATGTCGGCTCCAAAGTGGGTTATCGCAATGGGTGCATGTGCATCTTCTGGTGGAATGTTTAACAACTATGCAATCGTTCAAGGTGTGGACCACGTTGTACCTGTTGATATTTATCTACCGGGCTGCCCACCACGTCCTGAAATGTTGATGGATGCGATTTTGAAGCTTCACGAAAAAATCTATGATGAAAAACTTGGAGCCAACCGCGCTCAGATAATTAAGGAAGTTGAACTCGCTGCCATGAATGCGAAGCCAACCCATCAGATGAAGGGCTTGCTCGCATAAATGAATGATTCCGGAATGTTTGGCGCTCGCGGCACAGGTGATACTTCTGGCTATAGCGGCTTAGTCCGCAGCGCCGCCTCAACAGGCTCATCAGAACGTCCATATGGTGGTTATTTTGATGAAGTCGCTGATGATTTAGAGCGCGCTTACCCTGAATTTTCTAATGCAATTGAACGAGTTGTCGTTGATCGCGGCGAACTAACTTTGCATGTTAAGCGCGAAAAGCTAGTCGAAGTTGCACTTATTTTGCGCGACACTTTGAAGTTTGAAATGTGCATGGGTGTTAACGGAGTTCACTACCCTGAAAGAACTGATCGCGAACTCAGCGCCGTTTATCCATTGTTATCAATGACGAATAATCGTCGAATCCGTTTGGAAGTTTCAGTTGCTGATTCTGATTCACACATTCCCTCACTTGTTGAAGTTTGGGCTGGCAACAATTGGCACGAGCGTGAAACTTTTGACATGTTTGGAATTGTTTTTGATGGCCATCCAGGTTTAACTCGAATCTTGATGCCAGATGATTGGCAAGGTCACCCACAACGTAAAGATTATGCGTTAGGTGGAATTGCCGTTGAATATAAAGGTGCGACAACTCCTCCTCCTAGTGATCGTAGGAGCTACAAATGACAACATTTGATCCATACGCACCATCACGCGATACAACTGAAGGCACAGTCTTCTCAGTTACTGGCGGTGACTGGGACTCACTCATTCAAGAGATTGGTTCAACCAAAGAAGAGCGTGTTGTTGTAAATATGGGCCCGCAGCATCCATCAACACATGGTGTGCTTCGTCTGATTCTTGAACTTGAAGGTGAGACTGTTACAGAGGTTCGTTGCGGAATCGGTTATCTGCATACTGGAATTGAAAAGAATATGGAGTTCCGTAACTGGACTCAAGGAACTACTTTTGTTACTCGCATGGATTACTTAGCACCCTTATTCAATGAGACTGCTTACTGCTTAGCCGTTGAAAAACTCCTTGGCATTACGAATGATGTTCCAGAGCGCGCAAGTGTCATTCGCGTCATGATGATGGAGCTCAATCGCATCTCTTCTCACATGGTTGCCCTCGGAACCGGGGCACTAGAGCTTGGTGCAATCACCCCGATGTTCTTTGCCTTCCGTGAGCGTGAAATCGTTCTAGATCTCTTTGAAATGATCTCAGGTTTGCGCATGAATATGGCCTATATCCGCCCAGGGGGAGTCCAGCAGGACCTGCCCGAGGGAGCGATTCCTAAGATTCGTGATGCAGTTAAATTGATGCGCAAGAACTTTAAAGACAACACTTCGCTTCTGGTTGGTAACTCAATCTGGCTAAAGCGCACACAGGGCATCGGTTACTTAGATCTTGCAGGTGCTACGACACTTGGAATAACCGGCCCAGTACTTCGTTCAACTGGACTTCCTTGGGATCTTCGCAAGGTGCAGCCATATTGCGGCTATGAAAACTATGAATTTGACGTAATCACCGCAGATACATGTGATGTTTATGGCCGATTCTTAATTCGCATGAATGAGTTAGAACAGTCACTTCGAATTATTGAACAAGCATTGGATAAGTTAGAAAAGCTCAAAGGCGCCCCGGTTATGGTGGCTGATAAGAAGATTGCATGGCCTGCACAGCTGGCCCTTGGAAGCGATGGTCTCGGAAATTCGCTGAACCATATCCGCGAAATCATGGGTACATCTATGGAGTCATTAATTCACCACTTTAAATTAGTAACTGAAGGCTTCCATGTTCCAGCTGGCCAGGTATATGTCGCAGTTGAATCACCACGTGGAGAACTTGGTGCAAGTGTGGTTTCAGATGGAGGAACGCGTCCTTATCGAGTTCACTTCCGCGAACCTTCCTTTAACAACTTACAAGCTACTTCTGCAATGAGCGAAGGCGGAATGATCGCCGACATTATTGGTGCAGTTGCATCTATCGATCCTGTTATGGGAGGCGTTGACCGCTAATGGCTTATTCAACTGAAGATTTGGCAATAATGGACTCCATTATTAAGCGTTACCCACGCTCACGTTCGGCAATCATGCCGCTGCTGCATTTTGTGCAATCACGAGTCGGCTATGTCGATGGAGAAGGTATTGAATTAATTGCAAAGTTACTGACACTAGAAACCGCTGAAGTCTCTGCCGTTGCAACTTTTTACACACAGTACAAGCGCAAGTCGGTTGGTGAATATCACGTAGGTGTCTGTACAAATACTCTCTGCGCAGTCATGGGCGGAGATGCCATATTTGCGGGCTTAAAAGAGCATTTAGGCTTAGAAAATGATGGAGTAACTACAGATGGCAAAGTCTCACTCGAGCATATTGAGTGCAATGCCGCATGTGATTATGCGCCAGTGGTGATGGCTAACTGGGAGTTCTATGACAATCAAACCGTCCAGTCAGCAAAAGATTTAGTGGATTCAATGCGTCAGGGAAATCCAAAACCTCCTACTCGCGGTCCTAATACTTTAGTTACATGGAAAGAAGCCTCTGCAGTACTAGCCGGATTAAATGATGGCAAAGCACATGAGGGCGTTCAAGCTGGCGAAGCATCTTTACTTGGATTAAGAATTTCGAAAGAGGGCAAGTAATGTCGAAGTTAACGCCAATTCTTTCTGCGCACTGGGATGAAAAAGACTCCTTTACTATCGAGGCTTATACGCGCAATGGTGGATATAAGGCTTCACAAAAAGCTTTAGCGATGGAGCCAGATGCAGTTATTCAATTAGTGAAGGATTCAGGTTTACGTGGTCGCGGCGGTGCCGGATTCCCAACTGGAATGAAGTGGGGATTTATTCCGCAGGGCGATAACAAGGATCACTACTTAGTTGTAAACGCCGATGAATCTGAGCCAGGAACTTGTAAAGATATGCCATTGCTTATGGCAAACCCACACGTTCTGATTGAAGGCTGCATCATTGCCTGTCATGCGATTCGTGCAAAGAATGGATTCATTTATATTCGCGGAGAAGTTACACATATTGTGCGTCGCCTCAATCAAGCGATTGAAGATGCTTACAAAGCTGGGCACTTAGGAAATGGAATCGATTTAGTTTTACATGTAGGCGCAGGCGCTTATATTTGCGGCGAAGAAACTGCGTTGCTTGATTCACTCGAAGGCTTCCGCGGCCAACCACGTCTTCGCCCACCATTTCCAGCTATCGCAGGTTTGTATGCACGGCCAACCGTGGTCAACAACGTTGAATCAATCTCGGCGGTTCCAGCGATTATTAACAATGGCGCCGATTGGTATCAATCGATGGGAACTGAAAAGAGCAAGGGAGCCACGTTATATTCGCTATCTGGCCACGTTAATAACCCCGGCCAGTTTGAAGCCCCACTAGGCATAACTTTGCGCGAAATTCTAGAACTTGCAGGCGGAATCCGTACTGGTCATACATTGAAGTTCTGGACACCTGGCGGATCTTCTACTCCAATATTTACGCAGGATCATCTTGATACACCTTTGGACTACGAAGGCGTAGCAGCTGCAGGATCGATGCTTGGAACTAAAGCGCTGCAGATATTTGATGAGACAACATGTGTTGTACGCGCAGTATTGCGATGGACTGAGTTTTATAAGCATGAATCCTGCGGAAAGTGCACTCCTTGTCGTGAAGGCACCTGGTGGCTAGTGCAAATCCTGCGCGATCTCGAGGCCGGCAAGGGTCATGAAGGCGATCTCGCTAAGCTGCTCGATCTTTGTGACAATATTCTAGGCCGATCATTTTGCGCGCTAGGTGATGGAGCGACTAGTCCTATTACTTCATCTATAAAGTACTTCCGCGATGAATATATTGCACACGTAACTCAAGGCGGCTGCCCATTTGATCCAGTTGCATCAACTCTATTTGTTGGGGCAGGTGCTTAAGTGACTACTTCAGAAATCGTAGACATGATCACTGTTGTGATTGATGGCTTTGAAGTCAGCGTTCCTAAGGGAACATTAGTTATTCGCGCAGCTGAACAACTTGGAATTCAGATCCCACGTTTTTGTGATCACCCATTGCTAGATCCTGTCGGTGCATGCCGCCAGTGTTTAGTTGATATTGAAATCAACGGCCGAGCTTTTCCTAAGCCACAAGCCTCGTGCACGATTCCCGTTGAACCAGGGATGATTGTAAAGACGCAGCTAACTTCAGCTGTTGCCGATAAAGCACAAAAAGGCGTGATGGAGCTATTGCTGATTAACCACCCACTTGATTGCCCAGTGTGCGATAAGGGCGGCGAGTGTCCATTGCAAAATCAAGCTCTTAGCTCTGGCCACAGCGAGTCACGTTTTATAGGTGTAAAGCGCACATTTGAGAAGCCAATTAATATCTCATCTCAAGTTTTGCTAGATCGTGAACGCTGTGTTTTATGTGCACGCTGTACTCGTTTTTCAGAACAAATTGCCAGCGATCCTTTCATTACTCTTAATGAGCGCGGAGCGCTGCAGCAAGTAGGAATTTATGAGAAGCAGCCATTTACTTCTTACTTCTCGGGTAACGTCGTTCAGATTTGCCCGGTAGGTGCCTTAACTGGAGCCTCATATCGATTCCGAGCTCGCCCATTTGATTTAGTGTCAACTCCATCTGCGTGCGAACACTGTGCATCTGGTTGTGACATGCGTACCGATGTTCGTCGTGGAAAAACACTTCGTCGTTTAGCAGGAGAAGATGCATCTGTTAATGAAGAGTGGAACTGCGATAAGGGCCGTTGGGCATTTAAATATGTCACCGCAGTTGATCGTCTTACTCATCCACAAGTTCGCAATAGCGATGGAGTGTTAGTTCAAGCATCATGGCCAGAAGCATTGGCAGCTGCAGCCGCTGGATTAAGAGCTGCACAAGCTGCAGTGTTGGTTGGCGGACGCGCAACACATGAAGATGCTTATGGTTACAGTAAGTTTGCTCGCGTTGCACTTGGTACTAACGATATTGATTTCCGTTCACGTCTTTCATCTGATGAAGAACGCGACTTCCTTGCAGCTCATATTGTTGGTTCAAAAACTACCTACCTTGATATCGATCGCGCAGACCATGTTGTGTTGGTTGGCTTTGAACCTGAAGAAGAGTCACCAATCGTTTTCCTGCGCCTTAATAAGCAGTTCCGCAAGCGTGCGCTGAAAGTTACGTCAATCGGCAGCAAGCTTTCTATAGGCGTTGAAAAACTCAAAGGTGAATTCGTAAAGGTTGCACCTGGCCAAGAAGCCACTGCGATTTCTGGATTGCCACTAACTGCTAAGTCAGTAATTCTCGTTGGAGAACGCGCATCCGAGAGTGCTGGAGTATTAACTGCAGTTGCCGCACTTGCCGATTCAACAAGTGCAAAGATTGCTTGGATTCCTCGCCGTGCCGGAGAACGAGGCGCCCTTGAAGCTGGAGCCATTGGTAACTTGTTGCCAGGTGGTCGTCCAGTGGCAGATGCCGCAGCCCGCGTGGATATCGCTGCACTATGGGGCGCCCCTTCACTTCCAGCGGCAGTTGGCCGTACAAATGATGAGATTTATAGTGCAGTACATGCAGGAGATATTGGTGGCTTACTTGTGGGTGGGGTCGATCCACTTGATGGGTTCGATAGCGCCGCCGCATTAGCTGCACTCGATAAGGCATTTGTCGTATCTCTTGAGATCGCTCCAAGTGAAGTTACGCAGCGCGCAGATGTTATTTTGCCGGTAGCTGCAATCACCGAAAAGAGCGGATCATTTTTGAATTGGGAAGGTCGCCCACGTTCATTTGATGCAGCCGTGGGTGATTCACTCAACCGCAGTGATCTACGAATCCTTTCGATGATTGCCGAAGAGATGGGTACGTCTCTCAATTTGGGCACAGTCACGGCTGCTGCTAAAGAGATTGCCTCACTTGGCACATGGGATGGTGCGCGAGCAACATTGAAGAACGCGAGTGCTACCAAGGCAGCATCACTTAAAGAGAGTGAATTCATTCTTACTTCTTGGCGCCGCCTGTTAGATCTTGGCACTTTGCAAAAAGGCGAAGAGAATTTGGCTGGCACTGCGCGTCAAACTGTTGCGGTGATTTCACCACAACGTGCAGCGACCCTGGGTGTAGTTGATGGGGATCGACTAAAGATTTCAACAACTTTGGGTTCAGTAACACTGAGCGCATTGGTTGAAGATATTCATGATGATGCAATCTGGGCGCCACGTAATTCACGTGGATCTCAATTACTTGTAAACCTAGGCGCTGCACATGGCGCAGTAGTTACGGTGGTGAAGATATGACAACAGCAGAGTTAATTGGAGCAGATTCTGGTTGGTTAATCACCGTGAAGGCCTTGCTCGTCTTTATTTTCTGTGTAGTCCTCACTCTTCTATCGGTATGGGGTGAGCGTCGCTTAGTTGGCCGTATGCAACAACGCCCAGGACCTAACCGAGTTGGACCTTTTGGTTTGATTCAAGCTCTGGCCGATGGCGTAAAGCTGGCCTTAAAAGAGGATTTAATTCCTGCGGCGGCAGACAAGATTGTCTTCGTTATAGCTCCAATTATTAGCGCTACAGCCTGCTTTATGTCCTTTGCTGTTATTCCAATAACTGGACCAGTCACATTATTTGGACATAAAACTGCGATGCAACTAACTGATTTGCCAGTTGGTGTTCTCTATGTCTTAGCCATCGCATCAGTTGGTGTTTACGGAATCATCTTGGCCGGTTGGTCATCTGGTTCCACATATCCACTACTGGGCGGTCTTCGCTCTAGCGCACAAGTTATTTCATATGAAATTGCAATGGGACTTTCATTAGTTGCGGTATTTATTTATGCAGGCTCAATGTCTACATCTGACATTGTCGCTGCTCAAACATCATGGTGGTACGGGGTAGTGCTCTTCCCATCGTTTGCAATTTATGCAATATCCATGGTTGGTGAAACTAACCGCGCACCATTTGATTTAGCTGAAGCCGAAGGCGAGCTGGTAGGTGGATTCCACACTGAATACTCATCACTTAAATTCGCACTCTTCTTCTTAGCCGAGTATGTCAACATCATTGCAGTCTCAGCGCTTGCAACAACGCTATTTCTTGGTGGGTACCATGCACCGCCATTCTTAGGCTTTACTGAAAACTGGCTCGGTGGTTGGTTCACCGCAATCTGGTTCTTCTCAAAGGTCTTGACATTCTTCTTTGTATTTGTCTGGTTACGAGGAACTCTTCCACGCCTTCGCTACGACCAGTTCATGCAGTTTGGTTGGAAGATCTTAATCCCAGTTTCCATTATGTGGATCTTGGTTGTTGCAACTCTGCGAGTACTTTCACTACAGGGTGCCCCACGCATCATTGTGGTTGCCTTCGCATCTGCCGTTGTTTTCTTGATTATGGCGGTCAATATTGGTTTTGAAAACGCGAAAAAGAAAAAGCTTGAAGAGATTGTCGATGACGCTACTGAGCCAAGTTTTGCTGTGCCACAGCTTCCGCTCGCCATAACTTCAATTAACATCTCTAACAAAGAAGGAGTCGACCGTGGCTGAGATCGAACCTTTAAAAAGTAATGAGCTCGACCTTACTAAGGTTGATTTCTCTCAAGTAGATCAACCTGGTTCGGTGGGCTTATTCGGCCACATGAAAGGCTTCTGGGTAACGTTTTCTACTATTTTTAAGAAGCCTGAAACCGTTGAGTATCCGGAGGTAAAGGCTCCGACTCAAGAGCGTTTCCATGGTCGCCACCAACTTAATCGCCACCCAGATGGATTAGAAAAATGCATCGGCTGCGAGCTGTGTGCATGGGCCTGTCCTGCAGATGCAATTTATGTAGAAGGTGCAAACAACACCGAAGAAAACCGCATGTCTCCAGGAGAGCGTTACGGCAAGGTTTACCAAATAAATTACTTGCGCTGTGTTTTCTGTGGCCTATGTATTGAGGCCTGCCCTACACGTGCGCTCACCATGACAAATGAGTATGAGCTTGCTGATGATTCTCGTGAGAAATTGATCTTTGAAAAGGACGATTTGCTTGGTCCGTTGCGTGCAGGAATGTTGATGCCTCCGCATCCAATGTATCCAGATATGGATGATTCAAATTATTACAAGGGCGATGTTACGCAGGCCCATCCATCACAGGATGTGAACAAATGATAGATCTAGCGATACAAGTTGGTCAGACAGCTGCGCCAGAGGCGACGCTATTTTGGATCCTTGCGCCCCTAAGTCTTGCGGCAGCACTTGGTATGTTGCTAGTTAAGAAAGCAGTGCACTCGGCAATCTTGATGGCCTTTGTGATGATCGCTTTAGCGATCTTTTATATTGCCCAAGGCGCACCTTTCCTAGGCATAGTCCAGATAGTTGTTTATACCGGCGCAGTGATGATGCTCTTCTTATTTATTCTTATGCTCGTAGGTGTCGACTCCTCCGATTCATTAACTGAGACGATTAAAGGTCTTCGTCCAATGGCGATAACTGCCGCGGTTGGTTTTGGCGGTTTAATGGTTTCGCTACTTGCCCGTGCCACTCTTGGTCGAAATGCAGTGGGAGTAGAGGCCGCTAACGCTGATGGAAATGTTGAAGGAATTGCAAATCTATTATTTTCAACGTATGTATGGCCCTTTGAAGTTGTTTCTGCGCTCCTGATTACAGCAGCCCTTGGTTCAATGGTGCTAGCTCATCATCACCGCATACAAACGCGACCTACTCAACGCGAGCTTTCTATCCAGCGCTTTCGCTCTGGCTCATTGGCAAATGCCGCAGGCCTGCCTGCCCCAGGTGTCTTTGCTCGCCACAACGCAGTGGATGTTCCAGCGCTTTTGCCGGATGGAACTGCAGCTGCAGCCTCCATTAACGCCAGCTTAAAAGCGCGCGGAGATGTTTTGAATTCATCGGTCTTTGAACTAGGAACCGTTGATACAAGTGCGGAGGAGGAGAAGTAAATGAATGCAGCTAATTATCTTTATCTCTCAGCACTTCTCTTTACTATCGGCGCCGTTGGCGTAGTAGTACGTCGTAACGCCATCGTGGTATTTATGTGTATCGAGCTAATGCTCAACGCTGCCAATCTCTCATTTGTAACCTTTTCTAGAATCAATGGAGATCTCAATGGTCAAGTAATCGCCTTCTTCACGATGGTGGTTGCAGCCTGCGAAGTTGTAGTTGGCCTAGCAATTATCGTGACGATTTATCGATCACGCCGATCAGCATCTATCGATGATGCTAGTTTGTTGAAGCGATAATTATGATGACATCAACTACCCTCGTGTATCTTATTGCGCTTCCACTTGCAGGTTCAGCGATTCTCTTACTCGCCGGCCGCCGCAGTGATAAGTGGGGCCACCTACTTGCAACGGCACTATCAGCATCCTCATTCTTTGTTGGTCTGTATCAGCTTTCACTAATGCTTGGCCGCTCCAACAGTGAACGACCAATAACCCAGAAGTTATTCGAGTGGATCTCAGTTGGTGCGTTCAAGATCGATGCCAGCTTAATGTTGGACCAACTTTCAATCTGTTTTGTTCTTCTGATTACTGGCGTCGGCACATTGATTCATATCTACTCGATTTCTTATATGTCGCACGATCCAGATCGTCGACGCTTCTTTGCCTTTCTCAATCTCTTTATCGCCGCCATGTTGTTGTTGGTACTTGGCGATAGTTATCTCAACCTTTACGTGGGCTGGGAAGGCGTTGGCTTAGCTTCGTACTTGCTCATAGGTTTCTGGAATCAAAAGCCGGCATATGCCACGGCATCTAAAAAAGCATTTGTTATGAACCGCATAGGAGACATGGGTCTGTCTTTTGCCATCATGATCGCCTTTGCAACCATGGGCACTGTCTCATTTAGCGGCGTAAAAGAGGCAGTTGACCACACTTCTACTGCAGCTTTAACTGGAATCGGCATCATGTTATTAGTTGCAGCTACTGGAAAATCTGCGCAGTTCCCGCTGCAAGCTTGGCTGGGAGATGCCATGGCTGGTCCAACTCCAGTATCGGCGCTTATCCACGCAGCGACGATGGTTACAGCCGGAGTCTATTTAATTACCCGTTCTAACTTTATTTTTGACGCCGCACCAACTGCTCAGCTACTAGTGGTTATCGTTGGAGCTATCACGCTGATGTTTGGTGCACTAATTGGTACTGCTAAAGATGACATTAAGAAAGCCCTTGCAGCATCGACCATGTCTCAGATTGGTTACATGATTTTAGGAGCTGGCCTTGGCCCAGTTGGTTACGCATTTGCAATTATGCACTTACTTACTCACGGATTCTTTAAAGCTGGAATGTTCCTTGGAGCAGGTT
>JBMOET010000017.1:0-22624 GCA_049314595.1 Candidatus Planktophila sp.
TCACAGCGCTCGATTCCAAGAAAAGTAAAATCAGGGCCGTACATATTGCCGTGGTTTGTCATTGTTTAAGGATAGGCGTAAAGCATTAAGAATCGAAACCCGCGCAGTTGTGAAATTGTGCGTGTCAGCCGACTCCTAGATAGCTCTCTTGTACACGTGGATCAGCCAGTAGGTCACTAGCTTTACCTGAGAGCACACAATGGCCAGCCTCTAAAACATAGGCGTTCTTAGCGATAGTTAAGGCGGCATCGACATCTTGATCAACCATCAAGATTGAAGTTCCAGATTCGGCGATGCTAGGAAGAGCTTGAATAATCTCATCGACGACAACGGGTGCAAGGCCAAGAGAGAGCTCATCGATAACAATTAAATTCGGCTTACTCATCAGGCCTCGAGCGATAGCGCACATCTGCTGTTCGCCACCGGACATGCTTCCAGCAATCTGATTAAGACGTTCGCCAAGGCGCGGAAATAAGTCAACAACGTGATCGACACTTGTCTCTTTAGTGCGCCATGCACCAAGGATTAGATTTTCCCGAACAGTTAAGCCAGGAAATAATCGACGACCTTCGGGCACATGGGCGATTCCACGCGAAACAATCTCTTCAATCGACTGTCCCTTAATACTCTCTCCCAGAAAATCTACTGATCCAGACTTCACCGGAATCATTCCCGTAATTGCGCGCAGCAAAGTAGTTTTTCCAGATCCATTTGGACCAACCAAAGCTACGATCTCATTTTCACCAACGGCTAAATCGATCTCCCATAGAACTTGAATTCGGCCGTATCCAGCTGAAAGCTTCTTTACTTCAAGCATTAGGCATTTCCTTTCTGACGCTTTGCATATCGGTGACCTAGATATACCTCGATCACACGCGGATCTGCCAATACTTCACGTGGGCCGCCCTGCATTAATACTTTGCCTTGAGCAAGTACAAGTACTCGATCACTAACGGCCACGATCGCCTTCATTACATGCTCAACGACAATCACAGTTGTTCCGCGCGCTTTTAGTTTTCGAATTAACTCAAGGCTTGGTTCGATTTCAGTGGGACGCAACCCTGCCATCACTTCATCAAGTAGAAGCAGCCGGGGTTTAGTAGCTAAGGCCTTTGCGAACTCAAGTCGTCTGATATCTGCAGTAGATAGCTCTCCTGGCATTCGATCACCAGAACCGCCAAGTCCAACCTCTTCTAGAATCGCTTCGGCCTGTTCAAGAGCTACCGACAGGCGATTAGTTCCATGTGACTCATACATAATTCCTACTGCAATATTTTGACGAACAGTCATACCGTTAAACGGTTTAACGATTTGAAAAGTTCGCGCAACACCGGCACGAGCTATATTCCAAGGAGCTTGACCTGTCATATCTTTTCCATCAATCAAGACTTGTCCCGACGTAGGCTTAATATGCCCAGTAACTAAGTTAATAAAGGTACTTTTACCGGCGCCATTTGGCCCGATGACTCCAAGAATCTCGCCCTGATTAACGCTAAAAGAGACATCAGAGACGGCATCCAAGGCACCGAATCGGCGACCAAGTCCACGAGTCTCCAAAATTGGAACGGTGCTCATAGTCGATACCTCCGAATATTTGCTAGCAGTGAATAGTTCTTTGTTCGACGTCCTTCACGAATGTAGTTAACTAATCCCTGAGGTATCAAAATCACGGCCAGAATGATGATGCCACCTAAAATGAAGGTGTGCATATTTGTAAAGTGCTCGCGCAAATACTCTGAGATAAATTGCAGTCCGAGCGCACCTAACAATGGTCCAACAACCGTTCCACTTCCACCGATAACCACCATCATGATCATCAGAACGGTTATCTCTACATCAAAGAGGCGTTCTGGGAAGATCGTGACCTGCTGAAATACATAGCTGGCTCCAACCATTCCGGTAATGAAGGCCGATA
Source organism: Candidatus Planktophila sp. (assembly GCA_049314595.1). Taxonomy (GTDB): domain Bacteria; phylum Actinomycetota; class Actinomycetes; order Nanopelagicales; family Nanopelagicaceae; genus Planktophila. The sequence continues at coordinate 1,916 of JBMOET010000017.1, forward strand.
GTGAGTAGGCCATAACTTTGCTGCGAACAGTGTTGATTCCAACGGCAGCAGCCGCATCTTCATTTTGATGTATAGCTCGTAATCCATAACCAAACTTATTGCGCGATACAACTGTTCCCACTGCAAGTGCAAAAAGAGCTAGAGCTAAAAATAGGAGGTAAAAACCGCCGTCGCCCAAATACTGTGTCTTTGCAAATGTGCCGGCGATAGGAACACTGATTCCGGCTCCCCCACCTGTGATATCTGGCAAGTTAATAACAACTTCACGCATGCCTTCGGCGACACCTAGAGTTGCAATTGCAAAGTAGTGACCTTTAAGTTTTAGCAGTGGTTGGCCAATAATGACGGCGAAGACAGCACCAAAGAGTCCGCTGAGCGGAAGAGCTAACCAAAAACTAAAATGAAGATGCAGCATTACAGCGGCGGTAAAATAACCGCCCATTCCGAAGAATACGACTTGTCCAAAAGATGCATATCCCGTAAAGCCACCAATAATGTTCCAAGCCTGTGAAAGCGCAATGAACATAAAGATTGTTGAAACAGCGCGCAATTCGCCACCAGGAAGAGTGGATTTAAAGAAAATTGCGCCTGCGACGACAACTAGGACGAGCAGACCCTCAAGCAAAGTTCGCTTAAAGCCATTCACGGACTTCAAAGCTTTAAGTGTTGACATTAGATCTCCACTCTCGCTGCATAAAACGCCTTACCCACAAGGCCATTTGGCCTGAAAACAAGGACGATGATGAGAACTAAAAAGGCGATGGCATTGACCCATGTTCCTGATAAGTATTGACCAGCCCATCCCTGTACTAATCCCATCAATAAACCACCTACCAAAGCACCATACATATTGCCTAGGCCACCAAGAACGGCGACAACGAAGGCCATCAACGTGAATTTTCCAGCCTTAGATGGATCAAAGGTCTCAATGGTTGCAATCATCGTTCCTGCCATTCCGGCAAGTGCTGCAGAGATTCCAAAGGTCAAGGCATATACGTGTCGTGCACGAATACCCATGAGCCGTGCTGCACCGCGGTCCATACCGGTTGCCATGATTGAGATACCGGTTCGAGTGTGTTTCACGAATGCTACGAGGGCAAATGTAATAACGATTGCTAGCAAGAAGGCTAATAATCGAACCAGTGGAATTCTGATATTTCCAACCTCAAAGCTATTGCTGCCATAAGAGGCTTGGATACTTCTAAAATCTGCGGTGAAGAAGAGATTCATCCCCTGAATTAAAATCATATTGATTCCAAATGTCAGAAGCAGGGTGATAAATACGGGTCCATTAACAATAAGGTTAATGAGAAAGCGCTGGAAAATATAGCCAACGCAAAAGAGAACGGCAGCAGAGATAAACATCCCTAAAAAGGGATCGAGTCCAAGCCAGCCTTGAATCTCCCAAGCGATGTATGCACCAAGAATTACAAATGCACCGTGACTTAAGTTAACGATATTCATGATGCCCCACACCAGAGAGAACCCCACTGCCACTAGGGCCAGGAGTCCTCCCTGGAGTAGACCATAAGCCGTAACTTGGAGGAATGTATCCACCGATTAGCGACCTGTAACGATATTACTTAACATATGGCCAAATCATCTTTGCCTGTGCAATGGAACGTGGCCAGACTGTAATGATTTTGCCCTTTTGAATTTGAATGACAACCATTGGCTTGAAAGTATTTTGCCCCGTGGAGTCAAACTTAATCCGACCAAAGAATGACTGCACATCTAGAGCTGCAAGTGCGGTCTTGATCTTCTCTGCGTCTGCAGATTTAGTCTTTTCAATAGCTAAGACCATTGCTAAGCAAGCAGCACTGGCTTCAGCGTTGTGATAAGTCGCTTCGTGACCAAACCGTGCCAAGAACTCAGAAGCGTAGTTACTCGCCTTTCCGAAGTACTTCTCTTGACCTTTGACTGTTGAGCTCCATTGGCTTGATCCCAAAACGTTTTCAGCTAAAGGTCCAAGCGTGGATGCGAAATCTAGAATTGGAGGTGCAACGGTCTCAGCAAAGGACTTAGGGGTTATCCCTAACTCTTTGGCCTGCTTAATCATGGCAACACCTTCTACAAAGTGAACTGAACCAAGAATGACATCTGGCTTATCAGCTTTGATTTTATTGAGTGCTGCGCTGACATCTGATGTTGCATTTGGGAAGTACTGCGGTCCGATAACAGTAAATCCAAGTGCTGTAGCTGCCTTCATTCCACCGGCAGTAACTGTCTTTGAGAAGCCGTCATCTGCAGAGAGAAAAGCCATTGTTACTGGCTTTGGTTTTGCCATTTCAGCAATCGCCCTAACCATGCTCGTGGCATATTCGCTTGCAGGTGACATTACGTTGAAGGTACGTGTGTAACCCTTATTAAAGATTGCATCATCTGCACCACCTGAATCCACCATCGTCTGCTTATTGAGCTCTACAACTGCGGCCTGCGCGTTAACGTTTGCAGAGCCATATGAACTCAAAATCAATTTAATACCTTTATCGTTGAACTTTGAAAGATTTTGGGCTGCTAAGTCAGGCTTTGATGTGTCATCTTGAAAAACAATCTCAATCTTTTTCTGCTTGCCACCAATAGTTGCAGTACTGAGAGCATTAACTTTTTCCTGACAGAATTGATAACCTTCTTTTGTCAGTAATCCTTCTTTAGCTAAAGAGCCGGTCAATGGAACCGATGCACCTAATGTAATTGTTACTACATCAGCGGCACTGGCTGCGGGTATTGCATTGATTCCAAATACAGCTAAACATGACGCTGCAATAATCGCAGCGCTAGTACGAGGGGTTTTCTTCATATTTCAAACTCACTTCCTTGGGAGTTAATTAATTACCGTGAAAGTAATACCAACGCCACAACAAGTGAACACAAAACCCGAGAGGTACCCCTACAGTTTCCGTAAAACCGGACAGAGTTTAAGAATCAAAACCTAAGCCCAAAGCATCTAACAAACGCAACCATGCATTGCGCTTACCCTGATGCTCATCGGCCCTGTTAATCGACCACTGCGTCAGGCGAATAAAGATAAATCTCAACGGCTCAGGTGGGAATGGAAAAGGCTTTTTTCGAACCATCTCTAGGCGAGTACGTTCGTTATCGACGTTATCTAAAAGATCGAGCATGACTTGGGCACCAAAACGAGTAGAGCCAACACCTAGTCCGGTGTACCCCATGACATAGGCAACCCGACCGCCAAAGGCCTTGCCCCAAAATGGTGAGAAGCGCGAACACGTATCAATTGCTCCACCCCACCCGTGTGTGAACTTAATTCCCTTAAGTTGCGGAAAAGTCTCCAAGAAAGCTTGTGCTAAGTGGGCATAGGTTTCGGCATCTGACTCATACTCTTGGCGCACTTTGCCGCGGAAGTTATAGATCGCGTCATAGCCGCCCCATAAAATTTCATTATCTTTTGTCATTCGATAGTAATGGAACTGGTTACCAGCATCGGATAAACCTTCGCGCTCATTCCAGCCAATTGAATCAAGTTGTGCGGGAGTTAGTGGTTCGGTGACCAATTGGAAATCATAAACAGGTACAACATATTTATGTGCACTACGAACAAGAGATTTAAAAACATTGGTCGCTAACGCAACTTTTTGTGCATACACACTTCCATAAGGAGTATGAACAATCATTCCATTGTTGGTTCGCTCTAACCACTCCACATGGGTATTTTCAAAAATTCGCACTCCCAGCGAAATACAGGCACGCTCTAATCCCCACACTAAACGAGCTGGATCAACTAGGGCCGTTCCATCTGGATCCCACAGAGCTCCTTTATAGAGCGGAGATTTAATTCGAGCTTGAACTTGATCTTGTGTTAAGAGCTCTACGTTGTCACCAAACGAATTTCGCAGCTCTGCCTCTTCAACCATTCCAGCCATCTGCCACTCTTCAATAGCAACTCGCAGTTCTCCATTCCATTCAAAGTCGCATTCGATGCCGTATTTTTTAATAGTGGCTTCAATACCATCAAGATTTTCGCGGCCCATTCTTTCAATGATCGACATCTCATCTTTAAAGCGGCTATAACCATTCATGAATCCGTGAGTCAGGGAATAACTGCAAAATCCTCCGTTACGCCCGGATGCACCAGCACCGGTTTCACGCTGTTCTACAAGAATGACTTCGCGCTCTGGATTTTGCTCCTTAGCTAAAAGAGCGGTCCACAAACCTGTATAGCCGGCGCCCACAATGCATAAATCAGTTGTGACATCACCAATCAAGGTTGGATGTGGCAGTGGTTCAAGAGGATCCTCATCGAGCCAATACAAAGCCGGCTGCATATGGGATAAATGTTTGAGAATGGAAGGGTCGATGGTTGCCATCGTGCTATCCGGCCTTAACCGGAATCACCCCTTCAATCACATCTCAGAGCTGGCCCGGGTCCTCCGGAACCTAACCCCATAACGCAGATCTTCTTTTTCAAACCTGTGGTTCGCTATGGTTACAAGAGGGTACTTTACCGCGCTTTTTTACGATTGACGAGTTGCCCCGCTATAACAATGGCTAAAGCTAAGAAAAACATCGATGAACCGATGACGTTGGCCTGAGCTGGTATTCCACGGGCGGCGGCAACATAGACGAACTTAGGAAAAGTGATGAGCGTGCCTGAGTTGAAGTTAGTAATAATGAAATCATCAAAAGAAAGCGAGAAGGCAAGAAGGGCCGCACCTGCTATGCCCGGTGCCACTAAAGGAAGAGTTACGCGGCGAAAAGTCTCGAGCTCATTGGCATAGAGGTCCATTGCCGCTTGTTCTAGCCTCGGATCCAGACTTGCAATACGCGCTTTAACAGTGACGACGACAAAGGAAATACAAAACATCACATGAGCAATAACCGTTGGCCAAAACCCTGGATTAATCTTAAAGACTAAGAATAATGAAAGTAGTGATGCACCCAAGACGATTTCAGGCGTTGCCATCGGTAAAAAGATAAGCAAGTTTGAACTTGAACGACCCTTAAATTGATAGCGCCCGATTGCAAATGCGATCATGGTTCCAAGGATTGTCGAAAATGTTGTTGCAAGGAAACCGATCTTGATCGAATTTCCCAAAGCATCACAGATTTGTGGCGCACCGCAGGGATTTTGCCAGTTGCCTAATGTAAAGCCCTTCCAAATTAGATTGCTTTTTCCTGAATCATTAAATGAAAATGCAAAGGTGTATGCCACGGGAATGAAGAGATATGTGAAACCGAAGATCATGTAGATGCGCAGTAGGTTACGGCCAAACCAACGAGATAACCGCGCCTTAACTGGAATCGTCGGAATCGTTGCATCTTTAATCTTTGAACTCATACCAACTCCTCCGTGCCAGCTTTGCGGATATAGAGGGTCACCAGAATCAAAATTGCTGCCATTAATGTAAAGGAGAGCGCGGCTGCCGTTGGATAGTCAACGATTTTAAAGTAGCGAGATTCGATGACATTACCTATCATCTTGGTATTTGGACTACCCAAAATTGCGGCGTTGACATAGTCGCCGGCCGCTGGAATAAAGGTCAACAAAGTTCCGGCAACGACTCCAGGCAATGACAATGGCACAGTCACTCTGCGAAAAGTAGTTAAGCCATTGGCATATAAATCACCAGATGCCTCAATTGTGCGTGGATCAATTCGTTCCAAAGATGCATACAGTGGCAGGGTCATGAAGGGTAAGAAGTTATAAGTCATGCCCGCTACTACCGCTACCGATGTGGAAGTAATTGTTGTCTGCTGGCCCATCAAGTGCAGAGATCGCAACGTTGGGACAATAAAACCTTCTTCGCCTAGTATCTGCTTCCACGCGATGGTACGAAGCAAAAACGATGTAAAGAAAGGTGCCACCACTAGCACCAGTAAAATATTTTTAAACTTGCCTGATTTAAAGGCGATCGCATATGCCAATGGATAGGCAATTGCTAATGCAAATAACGTGGCCAACGTTGCATAAATAAATGAGCGGGCAAACTGTTCACGGTTATCTAGAAATGCATTGACGTAGTTACTAAAAGCCAGAGTCTGCTCGTATTGACCGGTATCTCCCCCGGCGATCGGTGTCTGTGTTGAGGTCTGAGCTAAATTAACAATGGGCAGGATAAAGAAGGTAAAGAGGAAAGCAAAACCTGGAAATAACAACAGGTAAGGAACACGTACCTTTGGCAAGGTGATGCTCATTACTCCTGGATCTCCTCTGGGTCTACTTCAGTTCCCGCTTCAATATCTTCATCTCCGCGAAGGCCAAAAGTAAAGTTTGGCTCCCATGAAATAATTACTTCCTCGCCCTTATTAAACGGTGGCACACCATCATCATTTTGCTCAAAGACCATGAGCTCTTGTCCCCACGGCATTGCAACAACATATTGAGTACTCACGCCAATGTAAGAAACATCCTCGATGCGGCCACCCGTTAATGTGTTGCCGCGAACTGCAGTGCCTGAGCGCGAAATTCTAAATTTTTCAGGGCGAATGCCTGCATATAAAGAGGAATCAATTGCATGGCTGCGCGCCTTAGGCATAGAGATCTTTTGACCAAACAAGTCAATAACTAAGTTATCGCCATCGTTGCCATCGATCTTGCCCTTAATTAAGTTGGACTGACCCAAGAAGTTAGCAACAAAGGCCGTCTCTGGATCATCGTATAAATCAGCTGGAGAGCCCATCTGTTCAATCTTGCCCTCATTCATAACAGCGATTGTGTCGGCCATGGTCATGGCCTCTTCTTGATCGTGAGTTACATGGACGAAAGTTAAACCAACTTCGCGCTGAATCCATTTGAGTTCTATCTGCATCTGGCGGCGAAGCTTGAGATCCAGTGCACCTAATGGTTCATCTAGCAGAAGCAAAGCCGGTCGATTAACAATTGCGCGGGCTAGTGCGATGCGCTGCTGCTGTCCGCCCGATAACTGCGTTGGTTTACGCTCTGCTAAATGTGGAAGCTCAACTAGGTTTAAAACCTTATCAACCTGCTCTTTAACATCTTTAATTCCTCGACGACGCAGACCAAAGGCGATGTTTTCAAAGATTGTTAGATGCGGAAAGAGCGCGTAGTTTTGAAAAACCGTGTTGATGGGACGTTGATATGGTCGAGTCGTCGTAATGTCAGTTTCACCTAAGTGAATACTGCCAACCGTCGGCTCCTCAAGGCCTGCAACCATTCGAAGCGTTGTCGTTTTGCCGCAGCCCGACGGTCCAAGCAGTGCAAAAAACGAACCCTTAGGGATTGTCAGGGTTAAGTCATCAACGGCCTTGAAATCTCCGTACGACTTTGTAATTCTAGTTAAACGTAAATCCCCACGCGCCTGGATTGGATCAATAGACACTAGTTACCTTGCGCCTTTTGGAAGGCCTGTGCCCACGTCGTCTCTTCATCTGGTGTGAGTGAGCGGAATACCTGAAGTCGAGAAGATGTCTTCTCTGTTGGGAAGATGTACTCACTTGTTGCTAACTCCGGAGCAATCTTTTCCATCTCGGCCTGTGCGCCCTTTACTGGGCATACATAGTTAACATATGCCGCAACTTCTGCCGCAACTGCAGGGTCGTAGTAGTAGTTAATCAACTTCTCTCCATTGGCCTTGCCTTCTGGCGATGCGGTGGATGGAATCATCAAGTTATCACCTGAGATAGTTCCGCCTGAGTCAGGAATTGCAAAGTCAAACTTGCCTTCATTCTCACTTGAAAGAATGAACATGTCGCCGGACCAACCAATAACAGCCGTTGCATCACCTGATGTTAAATCTTCAGCGTATTCGTTGCCCTTAACTCCGCGAATCCATCCATCGGAGATTTTGCCGGCCATAAAGTCGACAGCGTTCATAAATTGATCTTCAGTAACCTTAGAGATATCAACTCCCTGGGCCATCAAAATAACACCAATGGTGTCGCGCATTTCAGTTAACACGACGATCTTGCCCTTGTTCTGTGGTGCAAACAACTGATCTAGCGTGTGGATTCCCTTTGGATTCTTCTCAACGTTCCATCCAAAGCCCGACATAATTCCCTGCCATGTTAGCGATGACTCACGGTTTGGATCATAAGAAGGAGACTTCAATGAATCTAAAATATTTCCAGCATTTGGAATATTTGCTAGATCAAACTTCTGTGTGTAGCCAAGACGCATCCAGCGTGCAGCCATCCAGTCAGTGGGAGTTACTACGTCATAACCAATATCTTCGCCAAGTTTAAGTTGGGCTTGAACTTTTCCAAAGAACTCATCATTATCGTTGTAATCCTCAAAGTACTGGGCATCGATTCCAGTTTCTTTTTTAAACTTTTCAAGCGTCGGATATGTCTTAGTAGCTTCGTCAAAATCTAAATACAGAGGCCAGTTTCCCCAGCGCACGGTATTTGCACTTGAAGCACTATCGCCACCTGAACCACCACATGCAGCAAGCAAACCCACCGCACCTAATCCTCCTGCGCCAGCTAAAACGCCGCGACGGGAAATGCGAGCGCTAAGAATTGAACGCGCTTCTGGTGAGAGTGATCGCTCTGCTGCCATACTGATGTGCTCCTTAGGTGAGATTGCTTCTGGCGCACATACTATGCCCCGAGATTAGTCATTACGTGCTTTATTCGTGTGTAATCTTCAAAGCCGTAGGCCGAAAGATCCTTGCCATATCCCGAACGCTTAAAGCCACCGTGTGGCATCTCGGCTACAACGGGAATATGGGTGTTGATCCAGACGCAGCCAAAGTCAAAGGCCTTAGCCATGCGCATGGCACGTCCATGATCCTTAGTCCAGACGCTTGAGGCCAGGCCATAGTCCACACCGTTGGCCTTAGATACAGCATCTGCCTCATCGCTAAATTGTTGAACGGTAATAACTGGCCCAAAGATCTCATTTTGAATCATCTCGTCATCTTGGCGCAACCCGGCCACAACCGTTGCTGGGAAGAAGAAGCCAGGACGATCCAGTGCACTTCCGCCTGCCATCACGGTTGCATGAGCAGGAACTCGATCAAGGAATCCTGCAACGCGGGCTAATTGATTGGCGTTGTTGACTGGACCCAAGAAGACATCCTCATCGGGGGCACCGATTGCGATGGCTTTAGCCTGCGCGGTTAGAAGAGCAACAAACTCTTCATATACCTCGGCCTGCACAATTACACGGGTAGCTGCTGTGCAGTCTTGACCGGCGTTGAAATATCCAGCGATGGCTATAGCTTCGGCAGCTGCCTCTAAATCGGCATCGGCAAAGACTACGACCGGCGCCTTTCCGCCGAGCTCTAAGTGCACGCGCTTGAGCTGAGCTGCAGCCGACTGCGCCACTTGAATTCCAGCTCCGACAGATCCTGTGATTGAGACCATGTCGGGACGTTTGTGTTCTACAACGCTGCGACCAGTTTCGCGCTCGCCACATACAACGTTGAAAACTCCAGCTGGTAAAAACTCTGACATCACTTGTGCCATCCACACCGTTGAAGCCGGTGTCGTATCACTTGGTTTTAACACCACAGTGTTGCCTGCTGCAATTGCTGGCGCCCATTTCCATACGGCCATCATCATTGGATAGTTCCATGGAGTAACTTGTCCAATAACTCCGATTGGTTCGCGTCTAATCATCGATGTCATTCCTGGCATGTACTCACCGGCAGATTTACCCTCTAAGTTTCGTGCAGCACCTGCAAAGAATCGAATCTGATCGACCATCGGCGGAACTTCTTCAGATGTTGTCAAAGAAATTGGTTTACCTGTATTGCGGCACTCAATCTCAATAATTTCTGCTTGGCGATCTTCTATTGCATCGGCGATTTTTAGGAGCGCACGTTGGCGCTGTGATGGCGTTGAATCTCGCCATCCTGCAAATGCATTACTAGCTGCGCTAAATGCTGCATCGACATCGGCGGCATTTGAATTTGGCGCAGTAGCAAATGCGGTACCTGTCGATGGATTAATAAGCGTTGTAGTGTCACCGGACTTACTGTCTACGGCTTGGCCATTAATAAAATTCGTCAACTTTTCCATGGAAGTGAGCCTACCAAGGGAGCTAAAGGCTAACTAGTCTGTCCGAGTCTTTTCTGCCGCAGCTAATTGGCCGCATGCACCATCGATTTCGCGTCCTCGGGTATCGCGAACCGTGACCGGCACTCCATAACCCTCCAGGATGCGAACGAACTCGGCCTCATCTTCTCGGCGCGATGCTGTCCATTTAGATCCAGGGGTAGGGTTGAGCGGAATTAAATTAACGTGTGCGTTACGGTTCTTAAGTAGCCGTCCCAATAAATCTGAGCGCCACGATTGATCATTGATATCGCGAATGAGGGCGTATTCAATCGAATATCGGCGGCCCGTGCGCTTCTCATAGGCATCGGCGGCGGCCAGTACCTCTTTAATTTTCCAACGCGAATTAATAGGGACCAATGAATCTCGAAGCTCATCATCAGGGGTGTGCAGGGAAACCGCCAACGTCACCGCAAGACCTTCCTCGGTTAATTTTTCGATTCCATTGACTAAACCGACCGTAGAAACCGTCACTGAGCGCGCACTAATACCCAGTCCATCTGGTGCTGGATCGATGATGTTGTGAAGAGTGCGCACCACAGCGTTGTAATTGGCCAACGGTTCGCCCATGCCCATAAAAACAATATTAGATAAGCGGACGGGCCCACCAGGCAGTTCGCCATTTGCGCACGCACGCGCTGCAGCAACGATCTGTTCCGTAATTTCACCCGCACTTAAGTTACGTGTTAATCCGGCTTGCCCTGTTGCACAAAATGGGCACCCCATGCCACATCCGGCTTGTGAAGAAATACATACGGTTACGCGATCGGTGTAGCGCATTAATACACTCTCGACCAAAGTTCCATCGTGGAGCTTCCATAAATCTTTGCGAGTCATTCCGTCATCGCATGTTACAGAGCGAACAAGCTCAATGAGTTTAGGAGTCAACTGGTCGGCAATAGTTTGGCGCATCTCAGCCGGTATATCACTCCATGTCGAAGGATCATCTGCTAAATGTGAAAAATAATGTGTAGCTACCTGGGTGGCTCTAAATGCTGGCAGGCCAAATCCCTTTGCAACCTCGCGGCGCTCTTGCGGTGAGTAATCAGCTAAATGTTTAGGCACTTTCTTGCGCTGCACTGGCTCATCAAAAACTAAATTAACTTCAGGGATACTCATAGCCACGCTTTCACAAGTTCAAGGGCAAGCCACAACGCTGGCGCAGAAATCAATACTGAATCAAGTCGATCTAACATTCCACCGTGGCCGGGCAAAAGTGATCCCATATCTTTAAGGGCTAAATCACGTTTCATAGCGCTCTCAATGAGATCTCCACATGTTGCCGTGAAGACAATCATTAATCCAACAACTGCGCCGATCCACCAATGCATTGTCATGATGTATTTAAAGGCCAAAACTCCACCGATAAGCGTAAATATGAGAGAGCCAATCAAGCCCTCCCAGCTCTTTTTTGGGCTAATCGCCGGCGCAAGTGGATGCTTGCCGAAGAGAACACCCACGATGTAACCAAAAGTATCGTTGCAACCCACCAAGACGACGAAGGTCATCACACGCTCTAAACCCGTACTTGGTCGGGCAAGAAGAATTAGAAAACCGCCTAGAAAAGGTAAGTACAGAAGTGAAAAGACCGTAGCGGTGGCACTTGCAACAAAGCCTTCAGGGCCTTTAGTCAGTAATTGAATAAGTAGAACAGGCAGCGCGATCGCCGTCGCAACAGCCAAGCCTGCAACTCCTCCGTTCCATGTCGAATATGAGAGTGCAAGTGATGCGGTGATTAGCCCGACCTTGGATAGATAAATCTTACGAGCGTTAAAGGCGCGAACTATCTCGCGGATACCAAGAACAACAGCTACTGCAACAACACAGGCAAAGACTTCACGGTGATAGGCAAGGGCAAACCAAACAAGGGCGATTAACGAGAGCGATACAGCGATTGAGGGGAGAAGTTTTCGCCCGGCTCGCTTATTAATCGCTTCGTTAATTGAATGGATATCAGACATTCGCGTAAAACCCCTTAGATTTCTAGGAGTTCAGTCTCCTTGTGCTTGAACATCTCATCGACTTTAGCAACATGATCAGAGGTAATTTTCTCGAGTTCCTTTTCTCCACGTGCAACATCATCTTTACCAACGTCGCCGTCTTTTTCCATCTTCTCGATTGCCTCTTTAGCTGCACGACGAATATTTCTCATTGAAATCTTGGAGTCTTCAGCCTTGCTTTTTACAACTTTTATGTACTCCTTGCGTCGCTCTTCGGTCAACTGAGGAAAATTGATGCGAATGAGCGAGCCATCACTTGATGGGTTAACACCTAGATCCGAATCACGAATAGCTTTTTCAATATTGGCCATTGCGCCCTTATCGAATGGGGCGATTGTTGCCATGCGCGCCTCGGGAACTTGAATCGAAGCTAACTGAGATAGCGCGGTGTAAGTGCCGTAGTAATCCACCATGATCTTATTAAAAAGTGATGGGTGGGCTCGACCGGTTCGAATTGAGGCAAAATCATCCTTTGCAACTTCTACGGCCTTGCTCATCTTGGTATCTGCATCCTTGAGGACGCTTGCTACATCTGACATGACTACCCCCCACACCCGTGCACTGCTTTGGCAGGCTTCGGCAGATTCTATATTAAATAGAGTGATTCATATTACTCACCCTAAAAGGAGCGATTTATAGGGGTTTTTTACAAATTGGCGCTGGCACTCACCACTTGGCCCATTGCCTTCATTGACCAGGAGTAGTTTCTTATTTATAGATGAGACGGAGAACTCTTTAGTGTTTCAAGTACGTATACATGGACGTGGTGGTCAAGGAGTAGTAACTGCAGCAGAGTTACTTGCTCAAGCCGCCTTTGATGAATCTAGATATGCGCAAGCATTTCCAAGTTTTGGATCCGAACGAACCGGTGCGCCAGTAGTTGCATTTGCACGCATTGCAGATACAGAGATTCGAGTTCGCGAACCAATTATGTCTCCGGATGCAGTCATCATTCAAGACTCTACACTGCTTAAACAAGTTGATGTATTTTCTGGATTGAAGAAAGATGGTTTTGCATTAATTAACTCCACGCGAACATTTGAGCAGTTAGGTATCGCCGAAATCGCTGGCAACAATCCACGCTTTATTACGGTTCCTGCAACAGCTATGGCAATGCAGTATCTAGGCAGGCCCGTACCAAATGCTGTTTTACTTGGCGCATTTGCTGCATTGACAAAGTCGATATCACTTCATTCGGTAACCGATGCTATTAATGAGAAATTCAAACCTAAAGTCGCTGCATCCAATGTCGCTGCCGCAACTGCTGCCTATGAATATGTTTTAGAAATGGTTGCTGCTCATGCTTAGACAAGTAGAAGGCTCAAAGGCCGTTGCCGACACAGTTGCCGCATGTCGGCCACAAGTAATTTGCGCATACCCAATCTCTCCGCAAACTCATATCGTGGAGGGCTTAAGTCAACTTGTTAAGAACTCTACGTTGCAAGGCTGCGAATTTATTAACGTTGAATCAGAGTTTGCTGCAATGTCGGTAGCAATTGGAGCAAGTGCAACCGGTGCCCGCACATATACCGCAACTGCAAGTCAGGGACTGCTCTACATGGTTGAGGCGGTCTACAACGCATCTGGCTTAGGTCTGCCCATCGTCATGACGGTAGCTAATCGTGCGATCGGCGCCCCGATTAATATTTGGAATGATCACAGCGACTCAATGTCCCAGCGTGATTCTGGCTGGATTCAGCTATATGCCGAAACTAACCAAGAGGCGGCGGATCTACATGTTCAGGCCTTCAAAATCGCCGAAGAACTCTCTCTTCCAGTGATGGTCTGCATGGATGGTTTTATTCTTACCCATGCGTATGAGCGTGTAGATGTACCCGATCAAGATCAAGTCGATCGCTACTTACCGCCGTTTACTCCACGTCAGGTTTTAGATCCGACTGATCCACTATCAATCGGTGCGATGGTTGGACCTGAAGCCTTTACTGAAGTTAAATACATGAGTCATATTAAGAATCTGCAGGCCTTAGATGTAATAGCCCAAGCCGGCGATGACTTCACTTCCATTTTTAATCGTGACTCCGGTGGATTGCTTCGTGGATATAAGTTGGCAGGGGCCGAGACCGTTGTTATCGCCTTGGGTTCGGTTCTTGGAACAATTAAAGATGTTGTAGATGAGATGCGCGCTGATGGATTACCAATTGGAGTCCTTGGCATTATTGCCTTTAGACCATTTCCATTTGAACTTCTTCGTCAGATGTTATCGGGGGCAAAGCGCGTCATTGTCTTGGAGAAGGCCTTCCAACTTGGAATCGGTGGAATTGTTATTGAAAATGTTCGCACGAGCCTTCGTGGAACAGAGATAAAAGATTTCAATCTAATCGCAGGTCTTGGTGGTCGTCCAATTACAAAAACATCACTGCGCAACTATCTGGATAAGGCGCACTACGACAACGTTGCCGAACTTACATTCTTAGATTTAGATCAACAGTTAGCAGATCATGAAATTGCACGAGAGGCTGGTAATTAAAATGTCCACTAATCCAGTTAAGTTCTATCAGGTTGGTAGTTTTGCGGTAGGAAATCGATTGCTATCGGCTGAAGATCGCTCGATTCAATCAGATCCAAATCGCACCAATGCGTTGACTTCAGGCCACCGCGCCTGTCAAGGGTGCGGAGAAGCCCTTGGCGCACGATATGCATTAGATGCTGCGATGCGCGCAAGTGGTGAAAAAATAATCGCCGTTAACGCAACTGGCTGTTTGGAAGTCTTTTCTACGCCTTATCCAGAGTCATCATGGCGAATCCCCTGGCTGCACTCACTCTTTGGTAACGCACCTGCCGTTGCAACCGGTGTTGCTGCAGCTCTGAAGGCTCAAGGCCGAACAGATATTCGTGTCGTTGGCCAAGGCGGTGATGGTGCGACAGTTGATATCGGCTTTGGTGCTTTATCTGGAATGTTTGAACGAAACGATGACGTTCTCTATATCTGTTATGACAACGAGGCGTATATGAACACTGGTGTTCAGCGCTCAGGGGCGACTCCCCCAGCTGCACGTACAGCAACAACGCAGGCAGTTGGAGAAAACCCCGGCAATGTCTTTGGTCAAGGAAAGAATCTGCCTCGAATTGCAATGGCTCATGAGATTCCATATGTTGCAACGGCAACTGTTGCCGATCTTCGCGACTTAGAGGCAAAAGTTACTAAGGCCATGTCATTTCGTGGCGCGCGATATATACATGTACTTGTTCCTTGCCCACTGGGATGGGGAAGCCAGTCATGTGACACGATAAAGATTGCACGCCTTGCCACGCAGAGTGGATTGTTCCCTGTCTTTGAGGCCGAGCATGGTGAGGTCGTTGCATCTACTCCGATTAGAAAACGCGAAAGCGTAGAAGAGTATTTGAAACTTCAGGTTCGATATTCGCACTTATTTGCACCTACACGTCGCGATGATGTGATTGATCATCTACAGGCGATGGCCGATAAAAATATTGCTCGATATAACCTAACGAGCACCGACAATGGGGGCAACTAATGGAAAAGCCATTTGCAATCACCCTTAATCTCAACTCCTCTTTAGCTAACCACACCGGATCTTGGCGCGTTGAAAAGCCTGAGTATGTACATCGGATGCCACCGTGCAATAACGCCTGCCCGGCAGGGGAAAATATTCAGAACTGGTTATACATCGCAGAAGATGGATCCTATGAAGCGGCTTGGCGTGCACTTATTGAAGAGAATCCATTTCCAGCAATCATGGGTCGTGTGTGTTATCACCCATGCCAAAGTGTGTGCAATCGCGCCGAATTAGATGAGGCCGTTGGTATTAACTCGGTTGAGCGATTCTTAGGTGATCACGCCATTGAAAAGGGATGGTCAATCCCCGGTCCACGTGTTGAAAGTGGATTAAAAGTACTGGTTATTGGTGCCGGTCCTGCCGGATTATCAGCGGCCTATCACCTTCGTCGATTGGGTCATGGTGTAACCGTGCGCGATGCAACCCATGCACCTGGCGGAATGATGAGATATGGAATTCCAAAGTATCGCCTGCCACGTGAAGTATTAGATGCAGAGATTGATCGCATAAAGGCCATGGGTATTGTCTTTGAGATGAATACACGTGTCGATGATGTACATGAGGCACTGAACGAGGGCTTCGATGCAGTCTTCTTGGCAATTGGCGCCCAGTTAAGTAAGCGTGCATATATTCCAGCAAGTGAAGCGGCCAGAATCTTAGATGCAATAAAAGTTTTACATGATGTTGAAGATGGAAACCAACCTCTTCTTGGTCGCAAAGTAGTTGTCTATGGTGGCGGAAATACTGCGATGGACGTTGCGCGCACAGCGAAACGCCTTGGTGCAGAAGAAGCGATCATCGTGTATCGCCGCACACGCGATAAGGCACCGGCAAATGATGAAGAGATTAAAGAAGCCCTTGAAGAAGGAATCTTGGTCAAATGGCTATCAACAGTTAAACATGCCGGTGATAAGCACCTAGAGATAGAAAGAATGGCACTAGATGAGAATGGTTTCCCTCAACCCACTGGTGAGTTTGAAACCTTAGAGGCCGACTCACTTATTTTGGCACTCGGGCAAGAAGTCGATTTCTCACTACTGGGCAACAGCGCCGATCTAGATACTAAAGATGGTGTTATGCCAGTTGATGCAACCATGATGACATCTCACCCAGGCATCTTTGCCGGCGGAGACATGATTCCAGCAGATCGCACAGTGACAACAGGAGTTGGCCACGGTAAGAAAGCCGCACGAAATATCGATGCCTGGCTAAGAAAAACAACCTATGAAAAGATTGAGAACAATGATCTTGTAACTTTTGATCAACTCAATACTTGGTACTACACCGATGCGCCTCATGTTGTTCGTGAGCGTTTAGAGGCAACACGCCGAGCAAAGGATTTCTCAGAGGTCGTTAAAGGTCTAGATGAAAGTAATGCGCTGTATGAAGCCCGCCGGTGTATGTCATGCGGTAACTGCTTTGAGTGCGATAACTGCTTTGGAGTCTGCCCTGACAATGCAATTATTAAATTAGGGCCAGGCAATGGCTTTGAGATTAATTTGGATTACTGCAAAGGCTGCGGAATCTGCGTGAGCGAATGTCCATCCAGCTCAATCGTGATGGTTCCCGATAAGTAAAACTACTTAGTCGACCAGAGTTCCAATCATCTCCCCGCGTACTGCGCGGGCGATGTTTCCATTTTTCATTAAATCAAAGACAACTATTGGAAGTTGATTTTCACGGCACAATGCAAAGGCTGCGGCATCTGCTACTGCTAATGACTTTGACAAGACTTCGTTGTAACTAATGCTGTCGTACTTAGTTGCAGTTGGATCCTTCTTAGGATCGGCGCTGTAAACACCATCGACTCCGCTCTTGGCCAGCAGTAAAGCCTCTGCGCCAATCTCTAGCGCGCGTTGGGCCGAGACCGTATCGGTAGTGAAGTAAGGCATTCCAGCACCTGCGCCAAAGATTACGACGCGACCTTTTTCTAAGTGTCGAATCGCGCGAAGTGGTACGTAAGGTTCTGCAACTTGGCCCATTGTGATTGCGGTCTGAACACGGGTTTGTACACCCTCTTTTTCAAGAAAATCCTGAAGCGCTAAACAGTTCATCACTGTTCCGAGCATTCCCATGTAGTCAGCGCGTGCACGATCCATTCCGCGCTGTTGCAGCTCTGCTCCGCGGAAGTAATTACCGCCACCAACAACAATGGCAACTTGTACGCCAGTGCGAGCTACATCTGCAATCTGCTTAGCGATATCTTGCACAACATCAGGATCAACACCGATGCCCTTTGCCCCACCAAAAACTTCTCCAGAAAGTTTAAGGAGCACCCGCCGATACGTTCCTCGTGTACCGGGCATGAGTGCTCCTTATAACTAGTAGTTCTTAGAGTGAATCTTAAAGGCTAACCCTTTAAAGCCTATTGACCCACGCGGAAGCGATGGAATGCCTTAACGGCAGTTCCAGCCTCATCGAGAATCTGCTTAACGGTCTTCTTGGCATCTTTAGCAAAGGACTGCTCAATGAGTGAGACTTCCTTAACAAAGCCAGTCACGCGACCTTCGACAATCTTTGAAAGGGACGGTTCTGACTTACCCTCTTCAATCGCTGTCTCATGTGCGATGCGACGCTCATTCTCGATTAGATCTGCAGGCACATCTTCGCGATTAACGAACTGTGGTGCAAAGGCTGCGATGTGCTGGGCAATATCTTTTCCAACTTCACCAGCATCTTTAGCTAACTGAACAAGAACGCCGACCTGCGGTGGCAGATCAGGACTTGTGCGGTGTAGATAGATTCCAACTGGTGAGTCTTTAAGAACGGCAATACGGCGAACTTCAATCTTCTCACCCAACATTGCATTTGCCTCATCGATGACTGATTGAACAGTGCTTCCACTGGCCATAGTCGATGCAAGGAATGCCTCGACTGAATCTGATTGAGCATTTTGTAGATGGGCAAGAAGCTCATCGGCAAGTGCAACAAATCGATCGCCCTTGGCAACGAAATCTGTCTCACAGTTCAGTTCTAGCATTACGCCAAGGTTGCCCTCGACCTTTGCTACAACTGCGCCGTTTGATGTCAGACGTCCTTCGCGCTTAGTGACTCCCTTGAGTCCCTTAACACGAATCAAATCGATCGCCTTGTCGTAATCGCCTTCTGCTTCATCGAGTGCCTTCTTGCAATCAAGCATTCCCGCAGCAGTTGCCTCGCGAAGTCTTTTTACATCGGCAGCTGTATATGCAGCCATAGTGATTATTCTCCTTCTACTGGCTCGGATGCAGGCACTTCTTCTGCAATCGCTACTTGAGCTGGAACCTCGGACGAAGGAACGTCACTTGTTGGTTGGGACAAAGCAATCTCTTTTTCCCAGTCAGCCATTGGCTCGCCGGCAGCAACTTCTGCAGGAGCATCAGACTTAGTCTCTTCTTTAACTGTTGCAGAGCGTGCGGCAAGGCCGGCCACGATTGCATCAGTGATAACGCGAGTAAGCAGACCGATTGAACGGATTGCATCATCGTTACCTGGAATCTTGTAATCAACTTCATCTGGATCACAGTTCGTATCCAAGATTGCAATAACTGGAATACCTAGCTTCTTGGCTTCTTGAACTGCTAAGTGCTCTTTCTTTGTATCAACAACCCAGATTGCAGAAGGCAACTTGGTCATGTGACGAATTCCGTCGAGGTTCTTGAAAAGCTTTTCGCGTTCGCGGCGAAGCATCAAGAGTTCCTTCTTTGTAAGAAGAAGATCGTTGGTGTTCTCAAGTGCTTCAAGCTCCTTGAGGCGCTGAATACGCTTGTACACAGTTGGGAAGTTAGTAAGCATTCCACCTAACCAGCGCTCAGTCACTGTTGGCATACCAACGCGTGCTGCTTGCTGAATGATTGGCTCGTGTGCTTGCTTCTTTGTTCCAACAAAAAGAATGTGACCGCCCTTAGCGACCGTATCCTTTACAAACTCATATGCATTATCAATAAGTGCAAGTGATTGCTGAATATCGATGATGTAAATACCGTTGCGCTCGGTGAAAATAAAGCGCTTCATCTTTGGATTCCATCGACGAGTCTGGTGTCCGAAGTGGACTCCGCTGTCGAGGAGCTCTCGCATTGTTACAACTGCCATGACGGCATACTCCTTCTTAGGTTTTGTGTGCATGCAGCACTGTCAAAACCCGCTCGGTTTTGGCTTAACTATTTGTTAGGCCCGTCGCACTGAGATTCATCGACCGAATAAACGGACCGAGATGATTCACCTGGTTTTAAGGCCAAGGCAGTGCTGAGATGTCACCAGCGGATTGCTCTGCTGGTGCAGGTGGAATCTTACCTGAGGTGGGCGAGCAGATTTACCGCCCGATGAGGCGCAAAAGCCCCCATGATGTGATGCGAAGGACGGCCTCTAGGGCAATTGCCACCGACATCTTTGACGTGCCATGGGCCCGTTCGATGAAGGTAATAGGAATCTCGCCCACCGTTCCCCCTCGCGCAATGGCCCGTCTGGTCATCTCGATTTGAAAGCAGTAGCCCTCGCTCTTGATTGTGGCAACGTCCATTTGTCTCAGCAGATCGGCGCTATAAATCCGAAAACCCGATGTGGTGTCTTTTACATCAAGGGATAACAGCAGATTTGCATAGGCATTTGCGCCTTTGGACAAGTACTCGCGGAACTTGCTCCAATTTTCAATAGCGCCATCGGCAACCCAGCGCGATCCAATCAAGAGATCACTAGTGCCAATCCACTCCATCATTGTCTGCAAATCCTGCACCTGGTGTGAACCATCTGCATCCATCTCGATCACGTGTGAGTATCCACGCTGTAGAGCGATAGCAAAGCCAGTTCGATAAGCGCTGCCTAAACCCATTTTCCCGGTACGAGAGATCACTTCAACTGCATGTGCCAAACAAACTTGAGCAGTGCCATCAGGTGAGCCATCATCGATTACTAAAATATCGACAGGCAATTTCTTAAGGGCATCAAGTAATGAACCGATGCTCTCGACTTCGTTATAAGTAGGAATAACGACCAATGATGTATTCATGCGCGTGGATGTGCCTGTTTAAAAACTTTTTGCAACCGCGCCGTTGATACGTGCGTATAAATCTGTGTAGTAGCCAACGATGCATGGCCCAATATCTCTTGCACCGTGCGCAGATCGGCGCCGCCTTCTAGTAAATGCGTAGCTGCCGAATGGCGCAAGGCATGTGGCCCCATTCGTTCGATGCCCTCAATCGCCGACAGCG
>JBMOET010000018.1:0-22030 GCA_049314595.1 Candidatus Planktophila sp.
GTTAAGAGAGTTGAAAGCTCTCACAATAAGAGTTTAAAGAGATGAGAGATCATCTGGAATTTCAATACTTCCAAGGTAAGCCTCCGGCGCTAATAAATCTTCTACGCGCGGCAAGATTCCACTCCAAATCTGATCTCGATTGTGGACATCTCGTAGTTCTGTCACTGCGCTCCAAAAGCTAGCTGCCTCGCGCGCAAGTCGCGGTGAGACTTGAAGTCCAAAGAGATTTGAGAAGAGTTGCTGAGTAGGTGCAGATGTTGCGCGC
Source organism: Candidatus Planktophila sp. (assembly GCA_049314595.1). Lineage (GTDB taxonomy): Bacteria > Actinomycetota > Actinomycetes > Nanopelagicales > Nanopelagicaceae > Planktophila. Next base: position 266 of record JBMOET010000018.1, read on the forward strand.
CGGCGACGTAGCGTTTCTTGCAAAGCTGAAATATTTGGAAGTCGATCACCGGCGGCGCGCATAACAATTACTTCATTCCATCCATCAACCAATGCCAACACGGTCTCTAGTTTTGTTAACGCCTCACGCTGGGAGGGAGTCTCCTCCGGAGTAAAGATTCCATTATTTAAAGCAACCGTGAAACTTTCAGGATTAGTTGGATCAAAACCATTCTCTGATTCAGATGCAGCTTCAAATGCCTCTTGTGCTTGACGCTGAATTGCATCGATATCTATGCGGATACCTTTTCCGTACTCTGAAACTGCACCGCGAATGTATGCAACCAACCAAGGGTTATGTGCAAATAAGCGCGCCCCTGCGCTTTCACGCAATGCATGAAAGATGCGCACCTCATCCATAGGAATATCTAATTCGTTGCCCCACTCGTCGATATTTTGTGAAACGAGCGCTGGATAGGCCTGATCTTGCAGAGGCAAGCCCACATCGTGAATACCAGTTACTGAGCCCGCCAAACTTCCAACTGATTGTCCCAACTGTGTTGCAAGCAATGAGCCGATGAATGAACCTAAAGCCGCCGAGATCATCTCTACCGGCATTGGTAGTTGAATCTCTGAATTTTCCGAGTCTGGTCCTGCTGAATTCTTAAGAAGTTCAGCGATTGCAGTTGAGAGTCCAAGTGCTAATGGCTCAACCAAGCTCTGCCAACCTGTCAAAGTTGTATCTACCCAATCGGTTCGGGCAAGTACTTTATTTCCCTGCTCATTGGAGCGAGGAAAATATGTCGCTTCATCTAGCCACAGTTCGGCGATTGAAAATGCCTCATTAACTTTGGCAACATCATTGGCACCAATCGGGGCAGAACCCTTTGCGGTAACAAATTTCTTTGCAGTATCGCGCACAATGTTTTTTGGAAGAACTTCTGTACTAGTAGAAAAACCTGCAGGATTAATTCCCATGCTGGCAAACTGCGATTGAATCTGTGCCTGCATTGCTGCCATCTGCGCCATCATGGCTTTAAACTCTGCAGACTCCTCGCCGTTATTCATTCCAGCATCATCTGCATCTTCTGGTGTAAAACCAAATGGTGTCATGTGTTAATCCTCCCAGTCTTGTAACCAGTTAGCGACTGGATTTCTTCCCTCTTTTATTCACAATTCTTTCCCAGCCAACTCATGCCATCCTGTATATGAAAACGATCTTCTCCCGACTATCTGCCAAAAACCTCCGCAATGCATGCAGGCCTCGCGCACGGTAGGCTCACCTCATGTCCACCGCCGCAACCGCCCTTATTTGGTGGGTAGTACCTGCCATGGGCTTGATTGGTGCACTTGGCTACGTCTTGTGGGTCTCTAAGTTTCAAGGCAAATTTCAGCAGGAGACTCAACGCTCAGTAGGCCAGTTCCAACGCTTCCAAGATTCTCTGCGTGATTCACAAGCTCGCGATGCCGATGCCGCGCTTAATCCGCCCACTGCGCAAACACCTGAAGCTAATCCGCAGCAGCACTCCTAAAGCTTCTCTATCGTGCGCTACTCACCACTTCCCCGATTCGTTGTAGTCGTACTCACAATTTTCTTTGGTCTCGCACTTGTCGCACCACTTCCATTTGCAATTGTTATGCCAGGAAATGCTCAAAATATCTTCGCCAATATTCTGACTGTAAAACACCAAAAATCTTATCCCGCAACCGGGCGACTAGATCTCATGTCCATCAGAGTGACAAATCCAAATACCTGGATTATTGGTCCAGAGATTATTTATTCGTGGATTCGAAGCGATGAAGCTGTCTATCCGAGATCAGCTATTTATCCGGCAGGTACAACTGCACAGGAAGAGAAGAAAAAGGCCGCAGTCGATATGACGAGTTCGCAGAGTAAGGCGATCACTGCAGCCTTTACCTACCTCGCCACGCATCCAGAGTTAGGAGTGAGTGCTGATCAACTTAATTCTGGACACATAGCCTTTGATGTAAAGCGAACTGGAGGCCCTAGCGGGGGCATGATATTTGCGCTGGGTGTCATTGAACTTCTTACCCCACGTGATTTATTGCATGGTCGTCATGTATCTGGCACCGGAACGATCTCGGCTGACGGCCAGGTTGGACCCATAGGTGGAATTAATGAAAAAATTGTGGCTGCTCACCGTGCTGGCGCACAGATATTTTTAGTACCTGCAGGAAATGCCAGAGAGATTAATCCCGCCCCTAAAGGTTTAGAGATAATTATTATTACTAACCTGTCCCAGGCTGTAGAAGCGCTCAGTAAGTAGAGCCTGGCCGGCTGGGCCATTCGCGATGCCGCAGTTTCGGTAGTGCCAGTACCCCCAGATGGAAGGCCACTTCAAGGTGCGCTAGCGTATGAGCATGATGAGTAACGTAAACCCCCAGTTCAATTTCAAGCGCCCGCGCGGAGTTCTTCCGATAACAATCGGAATTCTGGTTGTGCTTGGCACAGTCCTTATTTCTATGAGTGGCTTCTATGCAGATTGGCTCTGGTTTAAATCAGTCAGCTTCACATCTGTCTGGTCCACCGTTTTGATGACCAAGATTGAATTATTCATCACCACTGGATTACTCACCGCCGCACTTGTTTTGGTCAATATCAGAATTGCTTACAAGCGTCGCCCTCTATACGTTCCGATGACTATAGAGGCCGACAACTTAGAGCGTTATCGCGCTCAGATTGAACCAATCAAGCGCTGGATCGTTATCGCGCTCGGTCTAGGACTATTTTATTTTGCTGGTACATCAGGATCAATGCTGTGGTCTACGTGGTTGCAGTTTAAGAACTCAACAGATTTCGGAATCAAAGACCCTCAGTTCAATATGGATATCTCATTCTTTGCCTTCCGCCTTCCATTTTGGCAAACACTTATTTCATGGACTATCTCAACGATCGTTCTTGCAATTATCGCATCCGCAGTAGTGCACTATCTATATGGCGGAATCCGCTTACAGGTACAAGAAGATCGCACTACCGTTACTGCGCGAGTTCAACTCTCAGTATTGTTGGGAGCAGTCGTATTACTTAAAGCAGTTGCTTATTGGTTTGATCGTTATGCACTTGCCTTAAAAGAGAGCAAGTTAATCACTGGTCTCACATACACCGATGTCAACGCAGTATTGCCAGCTAAGGCAATACTTGCCGCCGTTGCAGTTTTGTGTGCATTTCTTTTCTTTGCAAATATCGTTCGTCGTTCATGGGTACTTCCAGCAGCAGGAACCGCCCTTCTAGTTATTTCATCGGTATTAATCGCCGGAATCTATCCTGGAGCTATTCAGCAGTTCCAAGTAAAGCCAAGTGAGTCATCGAAGGAAGCACCCTTTATTCAACGAAATATCGATGCAACGCGCACTGCATACGGCCTAGATGATGTCCAGGTCAGTGATTATCAAGCCACACTGACAACCTCTGCAGGCCAGCTTTCAAAGGATGCTGCAACCATTGCAAACATTCGCTTAATGGATCCCAACGTCTTGCCGGCCACATTCCGCCAACTTCAACAGATCAAGCCTTATTACACTTTCCCAGACTCTCTCGATGTGGATCGATACATGATTGATGGAGTTAAGCGAGATGTAATTGTTGCCGTTCGTGAGTTAAATATCGCTGGAAACCCATCACGTAACTGGATCAACGATCACCTTGTCTACACACATGGTTTTGGCTTTGTGGCCGCCTTCGGAAATGCTCGTGATGCCGATGGCAAGCCATCCTTTGCAGTTGGTGATCTTCCACCAACTAAGGGACTCGGAAGCTTTGAACCCCGAATCTACTTTGGCGAGAATGTTCCAGACTATTCAATCATCGGCGGCGTAAAGACAGATGCGCCTGTTGAGTTTGACTACCCAGATGATGCATCGTCAAATGGTCAGAAAAACTATACCTATACAGGTACAGGTGGAGTTCCAGTTGGTTCATTGGTCAACAAGTTAGTTTTCGCGCTTAAATATCAAGAGCAAAAACTCCTACTATCTTCGCTCATAAACAAGGATTCGAAGATTCTCTTTGAAAGAAATCCCAGGGATCGTGTTGCCAAAGTTGCTCCATGGTTAACCCTTGATGGCGATCCATACCCAGCATTGGTCGATGGAAAAGTCTTGTGGATTATCGATGGCTACACAACAAGTGCTGGATATCCATACTCAAAGCAGATCACGCTATCTAGCGCAACATCTGATGCGTTAACTGCTAACTCATCAGCGGTGACAGCTCAGGGCAATCAAAGCGTGAACTACATCCGTAACTCAATCAAAGCAACAGTTGATGCCTACGACGGCACAGTGACTTTGTATCAATGGGATACAAAGGATCCAGTCTTAAAGACATGGAGTAAAGCCTTTCCTGGCACTGTTACACCAAAGTCGAAGATCTCTAAGGACTTGATGGCTCACATCCGCTATCCAGAAGATATGTTCCGAGTGCAACGAGAAATTCTCTCGTCGTACCATGTACAGACAGCTGCAGCTTTTTATGGTGGCCAAGACTTCTGGCGCGTACCTCGCGATCCATCAACCTTTGGCGCAAATGCAAGCGCGCAACCTCCTTACTACTTAACGTTGCAGATGCCAGGTGAGGCAAAGCCGGAGTTTGCGATGACGACACCATTTGTGCCACGCGGTGGCCGTGAAAACTTATCTGCATTTGCCGTTGTAAATGCAGATGCAGGTCCTAACTACGGAAAGATTACTGTTCTGCAACTTCCAAGAAGTACAAACGTTGCCGGACCTTCACAGGTTGCATCAAACTTTGAAGCTAAGCCTGAAGTTGCAAACTCACTCTCACTACTGCGCCAAGGTGGCTCCGATGTAGTGCTTGGTAACTTGCTAACACTTCCAGTTGGTGGAGGACTTCTGTATGTACAGCCGGTCTATGTTCGCGCCACTTCTAATAGCGCCGCGTATCCGTTACTACAAAAGGTGCTGGTCTCCTTCGGAGATCAAATTGGTTATGACGACACATTAAAGGGTGCCCTTGATCAAGTATTCGGTGGAAACTCCGGTACAGCATCATCAAGTGGTACTACAACAACTACTACTGGAACATCTAACGCTTCACTTGCTAACGCATTACAAAGTGCAAAGCAGGCACTTGCAGATGGTCAGGCCGCACTTGCTAAGGGCGACTTCACTGCATATGGCCGAGCACAAGATCGATTGAAGTCAGCAATCGCTGCTGCAATCGCTGCGCAGAGCAAGAAGTAAACTGAGGTTAGTCTGAATTAAATCAACTTCAATACGTAGTTGATTTCTTGTTTTAAACAGACAGTTGATTTCTCGAACTAGAAAGATTGAGCGATAAAGGCCAGATCTATGCGATTTATGCATGGATTTGGTCTTTATCTGCCTACCGCCTAAGATTGCCGTTACCGACGCGGGGTGGAGCAGCTCGGTAGCTCGCTGGGCTCATAACCCAGAGGTCGTAGGTTCAAATCCTGCCCCCGCTACTAGTACGAAAACATGAAGAGTCTCGCCGTGGATACCCACGAGCGAGATTTTTTATTGCCCCGATTGATCGGCGTTCATTTCAATCCTCGGAGATTCGTGAGTTAAGAATCTAAAACCGGTAAACGCCGAAATCCTAAATTAAGGTGATTTCAAGCGTCGGTTTTAGATTCTTACCTACTTAATACGCAACGAATTTGTGACGACGAATACCGAAGACATTGCCATAGCGGCCGCTGCATAGATTGGCTGCAAAAGACCAAGGGCTGCAATAGGAATTCCAATGACGTTATAGATCAACGCCCAACCCATATTCAAACGGATTATTTTCAAGGTCTTCTTAGCAAGTTTTAATGCATCAATAACACTTGCTAGACCCGAATTCATCAAAGTTATATCGGCACTTGAGATTGCAGTGTCAGTACCTGTTCCCATAGCCATAGATAAATCAGCGGCAGTTAGAGCCGCGGCATCATTGATTCCATCGCCAATCATCAGAACACATCTGCCTTCTGATTTTAACCGTTCTACAATCTGTAACTTAGTTTCAGGCAAGGCTCCCGATACAACGTATGCAGAATCGATGCCTACTGCCGCAGCTACACCAGCTGCGACTTCGGCGCTATCGCCTGTGACTAACCATGGTGTGATTCCTAATTGAGTAAGCGCAGTAATTGTGTGCGCTGCATCATCCTTTAGCTGATCTCCCACTGAGAACACAGCCAGTGCAACGCCATCCCACGCTAGAACCGAAACAGTTAATCCGGCTTCTTGCCCATGTGCAATCGCTAATTTAATTTCAGGATGAAAATCGGTACTGCTGTGTGCAACTGCTGCCGGAGAACCAATAAGGACCACAGGAGATTGTGCTCCAAGGTTTACTCGCCCTGCAGCTCCAGATCCTGGAGTAACGGCGAAATCAGAGACCTCATAGTTCTTTGTGCCTTCACCAAGTGCGTAGCGAGTAATAGCTAATGCAACGGGGTGCGAATTAAGTGTTTCAATAGCTTGTGCTGAAGAGATAATCGTTGTCTCATTTATTAACGCAGCAAATGAAGCTCCCAGTACCTTGCCGGCCGAGACTGAAATGGTGGCTTCCTGAACTTTCATGACTCCGTGAGTCAATGTGCCGGTCTTATCAAATACAACCGTGTCGACGTTACGTGCAACTTCTAAGACGCGTGGTTCACGCAAAACTATTCCACGTCGTGCGCCACGCCCTGATGCAACAAGCAGCGCGACTGGGGTTGCAAGTCCAAGCGCGCATGGACAAGCGATAACTAAGACTGTTATTGCGATAGAGATTGATCGGGTAAGGGTGTGACCCGAGTAGTACCACCCAGCAAAAGTCCCAATTGAAATAAGCGTAACAACCGGCACGAATACCGCGCTTATACGATCGGCTAAGCGTTGAATAGGCGCCTTAGTTCCTTGGGCACTAATAACCATCGCGGTAATTCGTGCTAGCTCAGTATCTTTACCGATTCGCGTGGCCCGCACAATTAATCGCCCATTGTGATTTACCGATGCTCCAATGACCTGCGATCCTGGGCGAACATCAATCGGCTTTGACTCTCCCGTTAGCATGGAGTTATCAACGGCGCTCTCACCTTTTATTACTATTCCATCGGTAGCGATTCGATCTCCTGGGCGAACTTCAAACTCATCACCTATTTGTAATTGTTCAATAGGAACAATAAGTGGAAATCCGCCTCGAACAATCGTTACCTCTTTGCTGCCAAGAGCTAGAAGTGAAGACAACGCTTCACCTGCAGCAGATTTAGCACGTGTCTCTAAATACCGGCCGAGAATAACGAAGAAGATTACGCCGGCGGCAACTTCGGTATACACATCTCCTGCACCAGTAGAGTTTGCATAAATCGACCATGTAAATGCCGCCAGTGATCCCATGGAAATTAAGTTGTCCATTGTTGGATGCTTCAGATTGCGCAAAGCCGCTCGGTGAATTGGCCATGCAATAATCAAAACTACTGGTGCGCTCAGTGCAATAACTAACCATGCTGTGGCCGAATACAGTGGGCGAGCAATTGAATACGAATCTAGCTGGGCAATAATCCACATATCAATGTGGTGGTGCCAACTCATGACCATTGAAATTGCAACAGCAGGGGCGGCAAAAATAAATGCAAAGAACAAGGCTTTGGCTGATTTCTTACTGTGCAGCGTTACGGCTTGACCGTCTGCCAATAGGGCAGCTTTGTACCCGGCTTTTTCAACGGTTTTAACTAACTCTTTCACGTCGATATCTGCTGGAGCCAAAATATGCGCTGTCTCCGTTGCAAAGTTGATCGTTGCGCTGACTCCATCTATGGAATTTAACGCTTTTTCAACCGTGTTAACGCAAGAAGAACACGTCATTCCCTCGATAGAAAGTGTGGTGGGCTCTAAAACAGTGCTCATAGATTTAATCCTTTAATTACTGCAGCATGAAGGGCCGTATTTGTTGAGACTCCGCTGCCGCCAAATGGTCCCGCAACGCCAGATGTATTAGTAAAGCTTCCCCCAGCCTCGCGAACAATGATGTCAAGGGCTGCCATATCCCAAATTGCAAGGGTTGGCTCAATCGCAACATCCACTGCACCTTCGGCCACCAACATGTGTGACCAAAAATCTCCCATACCGCGTGTGCGCCAAGCACCATCTAGCATCTCTTGAAATGGCTTCAACCGATCACCAAAGCCAACAAAATCAGAGTAAGCGATGGAGGCATCGTTGAGAGATGCAACCTGTGAGACTGATATTTTCTTAGTCACTCCATTGAATGTTACAAATGCACCTTGGCAACACGATGCAAACCATCGGCGCGACAATGCAGGTGAACTTGCAATACCTACTACAACTTCTTGGCTTCCATCATCTCGTACTTCAACTAAAGCGATCAGACATGCCCAGGTAGGAACTCCGCGCATAAAGTTCTTGGTTCCATCAATTGGATCAATGACCCAATAACGCTGTGCCCCTTTTAAATCCGTTCCAAACTCTTCACCTAACAAGCCATCATTGGGGCGATGCTTAGATAACGCTTCGCGAATTGCAGTCTCCACCGCACGATCGGCATCTGTAACAGGTGTGTTATCTGGCTTAGTTGTGATTACCAGATCCAGAGATTGATATCTATCAAGGGCAATCTCATCGGCGATATCTGCAAGAAGATGGGCTAGGGCTAAATCTTCGGCGTAATCTTTGTTGTCTGCACTCATAAGGCTTTAATCCTAATCCTCAATAGGCAAGACGGCTTGGTCTTTTACGGCCAGCAGGGAGCGCAAGCTTGCTAAACGGGCGCTGCGTTCGGGGTCGATTACACCGCCAGGGGCGGCCCAGGCATCCAATAAACAAGAGCTCTCCGAGTGTGAACAGTTAGTTAAGCAGTTGGCGGCAACTTCAGATAAATCGGTAAAGGCATCCACAATTCGATTGGCATCTATATGCGATAAGCCAAATGCCCGGATTCCAGGTGTATCGATAATCCAACCATCACTATTTGCTAATGGCAGCGCAATTGCACTAGAAGATGTATGTCGGCCACGACCCGTTGCCACATTTACATCTCCAGTTAGGCGATCGGCTTCTGGAACAAGTGCGTTAATGAGCGTTGACTTACCTACACCAGAGTGGCCAACTAAAACTGAGATCTTACCTGCAAGCATCTTATGAAGCGCCGCTAGATCGCTCTCGCGTGATGGCCCCTTAATTGCGGTGTGCAGAATCTCAACATCTAATTTTGCATACTCTGCCAAGAACTCTGGAACCACACCAATATCTGTTTTGGTCACAATCAATTTTGGAGTAATGCCTTCGGTGAAGGCCGAAACCAGAAAGCGATCTATTAACCCTCGACGTGGTTCTGGATTTGTTGCAGCGACAACTATTACAAGTTGATCGATATTGGCCACGATAGTTCGCTCAACTTGAGCAACATCATCAACGGTTCGACTTAATGAGTTTCGTCGCTCTTGCACTTGCACGATACGAGCCAAACTTCCTTCGCTGCCAGTCACGTCTCCTACTATCGAGACTATGTCACCGACAACAACTGACTTTGGACCCAGTTCACGCGCACGCATTGCGGTTATAACAACACCATTGTCGGTGATGCATGTTTGCCGTCCGCGATCTACCGTTGTAACTAATGCAGTTATTGCATCTCTATGGCTTGGTCGATCCTTACTGCGAGGTCTAGTACTTCTGGCTGGTCGAATCCGGGCATCGGATTCATCGTATTCGCGCGGACTCATGCTGGGCACTTACACAAGTAAAGAGCTCCATAAACCTGGGAAATCTGGCAGGGTCTTGCGCGTAGTTGCAATATTTTCAACCTCAATACCTGGCACTACTAATCCAATAACCGCACCTGCCGTAGCTAGGCGATGGTCGTCATAGGTATGAAAAATGCCTGCATGCAGTGGGGCTGGGATTATTTCTAAGGATTTCTCGTGCTCAATAACGTTACCGCCAAGTGCGTTGATTTCGCGGGTTAGCGCTGCGAGCCGGTCCGTCTCATGCAAACGTAAATGTCCAATTCCTCGCAGATGCGATGGTGAATCGGCGAGGGCAGCTAAGGCGGCAATCGAAGGCGTTAGCTCACCAACATCATGTAAGTCGATATCTATTCCATGAATTGTTCCGGTACCGGTAAGAGTAAGTCCTATATCGCTCATTGAAACATGTGCGCCCATAGAGGTAAGTATCGAGCGCAGTTGATCACCGGGTTGCGTTGTATCTATTGGCCAATCTGCAATTGTCACACTTCCACCACAGACCATTGCCATAGATAAAAATGGTGCTGCATTTGATAGATCGGGTTCAATAATTAATTCGTGTCCATGTAATGTGCCAGGCTTAACGCTCCAACTCTGCGCTTCAAGGTCAACATGTACTTCGGCGCCAAAATCTCGCAACATTGCAACGGTCATATCAATGTGTGGCATAGATGGAAGTGCATCACCCTTGTGTGTGACAACAATTCCATTGTCAAAACTTGGTGCAACTAACAAAAGCGCAGATAGAAATTGGCTGGATGCGCTGGCATCAATACTGAGTGCGCCTCCTGGGATTTTTCCTTTTCCATGCACAATCATTGGCAGGCTGTATCGGCCCCCATGGTCAATTGAAACACCAAGGGCTTCAAGGGCTTTAATCACAGGACCTAATGGACGCTCATACGAACGAGGATCTCCGTCGAAAGAGATCTCGCCTTGTGCAAGTGCGGCCAACGGCGGCAAGAAGCGCATAACAGTTCCTGCATTTCCAACATCAATGCTTACTGGTCCGCGCATGTGCGCTGGAGTAACTGTCAGCTGGTATTCAAATCCACCATTTACTGTGCCATCTTGTTCAACGATACCAATGCCAAGTCCCTGTAAGCCTTGAACCATTAATTCGCTATCGCGCGAAACAAGCGGACGGCGAAGGGTTGTCGGTGAATCGGCTTGCGCGGCCAAAATAAGCGCGCGATTAGTCACTGATTTTGAACCGGGAATGACGACGGAGATATCTACTGGCAGCGCACCGCGAAAGATCGCGGGCCAGAGTTCGTCGTTTTTATTCATTGCTTAAGTCTATCCTTACCGCATGTGTGGTCGTTATGCGCAGTCAGCCGATATGCGCGAACTCATGGAAATCTTTGAGGTCACCGGCGCCTCCCCATCCCAATCACTGCCAGCGAATTGGAATATTGCGCCAACTAATCCGATCTATATTGTCCGCGCCGACCAGAGCGATGCGAGCAAAACCGAACTGGCAACACTTTCTTGGGGGCTGATTGCCCCATGGCTGACTAACATCCAAGAGGCACGAACTTCGCAATCGAGGGCCATCAATGCGCGAAGTGAAACTGTGGATGAAAAGCCAACATTTCGAAGCGCATTCAAATCAACGCGCTGTTTGATTCCCGCCGAAGGTTATTACGAGTGGTCAAGTGCGTTAGGAAAGTACCCGCCTAAGCAACCTTTTTATATTCATGCAAAGGATTCGACTCAGTTGCCGATTGCTGGAATTTGGAGCAGCTGGCACGCACCTAGTGGTGAAGTTATTAATAGCGCATCGATTATTACGCAAGAAGCATCAGGGCAGTTAGCCGAAATTCACAGCCGGATGCCAGTTTTTATGCCACATGATCGGTGGGCTCAATGGCTTGACCCTACTAATAATGATGTAGAGCGGATCAAAAAGTTGATGGTCACAGATTCACCAACTGCCAATCTTGAAGCGTATCCAGTTTCTCGCGCGGTAAATTTAGTTGCCAATAATGGCAAAAAGTTGACCTCCGAAATTGAGTTAGGTGCGCCAGAAACCCTCTTTTAACGATAGCCTTTTGCCGATATGACATCGACAGAGTTGGTCAAGGAGAGCGCGGCAGATCGTGCCGTTCGCTTTGAACGCGATGCCTTGGTCTTTACAAATCAGTTGTATGCAGCGGCGCTGCGATACACAAAGAATCCGCATGATGCAAAAGACTTAGTTCAAGATACTTACTTAAAGGCCTTTGCCTCTTTTCATCAATTTGAACCTGGAACTAATCTAAAGGCGTGGCTGTACCGCGTTCTAACCACAACTTTCATTAATACATATCGCAAGGATCAAAGAAGGCCGCAGATTTCTGGTGGAGAGATTGAAGATTGGCAGTTGGCAGATGCTGCATCACACACAAGTAATTTAGGAAAATCCGCTGAAGTCGAAGCCCTTGAAAACTTGCCAGATAGTGATATTAAACGCGCATTACTAGATATCCCTGAAGAGTTTCGTATCGCCGTCTACCTGGCCGATGTAGAAGGCTTCTCCTACAAAGAGATTGCCGACATTGTTGGAGTACCCGCGGGAACCGTAATGTCACGTCTGCATCGGGGAAGAAAACAGCTACGTGAGCGGTTAACAGAGTATGCAAAGGATCTTGGGTACTCAGTCAAGACTACTAAGGGTTCAAAGGAGGAGACTCCATGAGCGCCTACGAATTAGGAGCATGTAATCAAATCCTGAACTCCTTCATCTTGTTGATTGAAGGAAATATAGATGCACCGGCAGCACAAAGCATCGAGAGTCATCTAACAGGTTGTTCTAACTGCAGCGCCGAATTAGCTCACGAGCGCACAATGCACGCCCTGCTTCAAGATGTATTGCGACGCACATGTAATGAAACGGCGCCTGTTGACCTCCATGATTCGATTTATCAGCAGATTCACGCACAATCAACTGGAGCCTTTACAACTGAAGTAATTACTGAGTTCACAATGACCGAGGTTTCAATTGAAATCGATGAGTTTGGCAATATTGAGCACCGAGAAGTAACTATTGAACATACTGAAGAGATTCGTTTTCTAGATGATTCTTCAGAGGGCGATAAGGGTTAAGCCATGTTGCCACCAGGGGAAATTATTGGCGCGGTTGCTTTTTCGGTAATGACTGTGCGCCCCGGAGATACCTCTGTGGCACTTGGAGTTGGAGATTTACCAATTGTGGATCAATCTCAGCTTCTGAATTTAATGGAGCACGCTGCAGTAATCTCTTTAGATGAATATTTAGAGCCAGGTGAAACAACGATTTCAATTAGTACCGAGTTAATCTCACTGAGTCCTGCATCTATTGGCGCCGAACTTCGTGCGACTTCACGGTGCATTGAGGTGGATAACCGAGAGTTAACTTTTGAATGTGAAATTTATGAAGGTGAGCGTCAAGTTGCAGCTGCCATGATAAAAAGAGCGACGGTCGAGCGAGTATCTTTCCTCGCGCGCACCGCCGCTCAATCGTTAATCTCTTAATACTGCTTTTCTTACATACTTCAATCTTTAATGGTTAAGCCTTCTTAGTCGCCCAGAAGATTTCGGCAATCTCATCGATTTTTGCAATCAGTGAATCTGCAACTGCAACATCTTGAGTTCCCTTTGTGCCAGCTGCTCCAGCTAGCTTTGTTGCCTCATTAAATAGTGAGTGCAATTGCGGGTAGGCCTCAAAGTGAGGAGCCTTGAAGTAATCAGTCCATAGGACCCATAAATGCTCTTTCACTTGGTGTGAGCGCTCTTCCTTGATTGCGACCGAGCGTGAACGGAAATCAGCATCTGTGTTTGCTGCATACTTTTCCATGCACGCCTTTACAGATAAAGCCTCAATCTTTGCTTGGGCTGGATCATAAACACCACATGGAAGATCGCAGTGAGCGTAAACAGTTGTCTTTGGTGCAAACATGGTCATCTCTCCTTAAAATATATTCGCGTGAAACATCTACTGGTGCCAGACTACCGTTCGTGAGTAAATTTGGCACAGTCAAGGTTTCAGGTGACTCCATGGCCCCCACTTATAACGATGGCGATTGGCTATGTGTTTTATGGATGCCTGAGCCGCCGACTCGAGCCCCACTAGGCAGTATCGCCGTTATCGAGCGTGAAGAGCGACCAGGGATCTTTCTCATCAAACGGATTCAAAAAGCTCACGCCGGAAATTATTGGGTCGAGGGCGATAATAGTGACAGTACGGATTCACGGAATTGGGGATGGATTACTCCCCAAGAAATAGTAGGGCGCGTTCTTTTTAGATACCGCACAAAGAAGTAGCGACTAGCGAGTAAAGGCTTCAAGCATTAAAGCTTTTTGCTCATCTTCATGCAAATGGTGGTTACCGGTTGCAGGAGATGCGGTGGCTCGGCGCGAAACACGGCGCAAGATTCGAGATCCAAATCCACGCCCACCATGTTGTTCAGATGTGCGCAATGCAATGTGTGACCATGGACCCTGGTTAGCTGGCTCATCTTGAACCCACAATAGATTAGCGTGCGGATGTTTATTTGCTTCAGCAATCATTTCGTCGATTGGTAGTGGATACAGAAGTTCAACGCGAACAATTGCGGTGGATGTGTCACTCAGTTTGGTTCGCTCTGCAACAAGATCGTGATAAACCTTGCCTGAACAGAAAATAACACGTGAGGCATTAGTAACTGAATCATCGCTAATCACTGGTTGGAAATGTCCGCTTGTGAAATCAGTAAGTGCAGATGCTGCTGCACGTAAGCGGAGCATTGATTTTGGAGTGAAGATGATCAAAGGTCTGCGTGCTGGATTCTTAACATGCCAGCGAAGCAAGTGGAAATATGATGCAGGATTAGATGGCTGTGCAACTGTCATATTTTGTTCAGCACATAAGGTCAAATAACGCTCGATGCGTGCAGAAGAATGGTCAGGGCCTTGGCCTTCATACCCATGTGGCAATAACAAGACCAAAGAAGAGCGCTCACCCCACTTTTGCAGCGCCGATGAGATGAATTCATCAATAATTGTTTGTGCGCCGTTAGCAAAGTCGCCAAACTGGCCTTCCCACAGAACTAGTGCATCTTCACGTTCGAGGCTGTAGCCGTATTCAAAGCCCATAGTCGCATATTCACTCAGCAGTGAGTCAATAGCAAAGAAGTGGTTTTCATCGCTATTAAGAGCACGAAGCGGAGTCCACTCGTTGCCGTTTTCTTTATCAATAATTACTGCGTGGCGATTACTAAATGTTCCGCGGCGCGCATCTTGGCCGGCAAGACGGATTGGGTAATCCTCTTTAAGAAGTGAACCAAAGGCCAGCATTTCACCCGTTGACCAATCAATAGTTGCATCGTTAAGTGATTCAACGCGCTTGGCCAACTGTGGCAAAAGCTTTGGATGAACATTAAAGCCCTCTGGAACTGCAAGCTGAGTAGCTGCAATTTCGCGAGCAAGATCTTCGCTAATTGAAGTAATAATTTCATGAGCCTCCGGTGCAACTGGGGCTTTAAAGTTTGGATCAGTCAGCGCCTCTAGGTTATTTACAGCAGCAAACACTGCTTCAAGTTGAGCTTGGTAGTCGCGGGCAACTTCATCGGCCTCATCGATTGTGATGTCACCGCGACCAATTAAGGCTTCAGTAAAGAGCGTACGAGTTGAGCGCTTTGCATCAATCATCTTATACATCAGTGGCTGTGTGAAAGATGGTTCGTCACCCTCATTGTGTCCACGTCTGCGATAGCAGACCATGTCGATGACCACATCTTTATTAAATGTTTGACGATATTCAAATGCTAATCGAGCAACACGAACACAGGCTTCTGGATCATCACCATTAACATGAAAGACCGGGGCCTGAATGATTTTTGCATAATCGGTTGAATATGTTGATGAACGTGCTGCATGTGGCGATGTTGTGAATCCAACTTGGTTGTTTACGACAATATGGATAGTTCCACCAGTCCGATATCCAGCTAACTGTGAAAGTTGTAGAACTTCGGCGTTAACGCCTTGCCCTGCAAATGAGGCATCGCCATGCAAAAGCACGGGCAAAATGGAGTAAGCATTTTTAATATTAAGTTTGTCTTGCTTGGCACGCACAATGCCCTCTAGAACTGGATTAACAGCCTCTAAGTGAGAAGGGTTTGCAGCTAAATAAATCTTGGTAGTTGACCCTGAAATAGATGTAAATACGCCTTCAGTTCCAAGGTGATACTTCACATCACCCGAGCCCTGTACTTGATTTTCAGCGTAGTGACCTTGGAACTCTTGGAAGATTTGTCCGTATGACTTTCCAGCGATATTTGCCAGAACATTTAATCGGCCACGGTGTGGCATACCAATACATACTTCAACTAAACCTTGATCGGCGGCGCTGGATAGAACGGCATCGAGTAATGGAATAACAGACTCTCCGCCTTCAAGTGAGAAGCGTTTTTGCCCTACGAACTTTGTCTGCAAGAAAGTCTCAAAGGCCTCAGCGCTATTTAACTTGTGAAGAACACGCAAATGCTCATCATGCGGGAACTTCTCTGGAGTAATTTCTACCCTTTCCTGCATCCATTTACGCTCTATAGGATTTTCAATATACATATATTCAACGCCAACAGTGCGGCAATATGAATCACGCAGGATGCCAAGAATCTTGCGCAACTGCATAAACTTTTCGCCACCGAAACCGCCGGTAGCAAATTCACGATCAAGATCCCACAGAGTTAAACCATGAGTAACTACATCTAAATCTGGATGGGAGCGTTGCTTGTATTCCAGTGGGTCAATATCAGCCATTAAGTGACCATTGGTGCGATAAGCGGCAATTAACTGC
This sequence comes from Candidatus Planktophila sp., assembly GCA_049314595.1. GTDB lineage: Bacteria > Actinomycetota > Actinomycetes > Nanopelagicales > Nanopelagicaceae > Planktophila. The sequence continues at coordinate 16,783 of JBMOET010000018.1, forward strand.
TGAATTCGCGCGGTCTTATTGATTTGATCATCTTTGCCGAATTCAAAATCCTTGGCCCAGCGAATTGGTTCATAAGGAATACGCAACGCTGAGAAAATCTCGTCGTAAAAACCATCTTCGCCCAGCAGGTAATCATGCATGCGTCGCAGGAAATCACCTGACTGTGCGCCTTGAATAACCCGGTGATCATAAGTACTTGTAAGGGTTATCACTTTGCTAATAGCCATGCGTGCAAGAGTTTCATCACTTGCACCTTGGAATTCAGCAGGGTAATCCATAGCGCCAACGCCAAGAATCAAGCCTTGTCCTTGAACTAACCTTGGTACTGAATGAACGGTACCTATGGTGCCAGGGTTAGTAATGGACATTGTTGTTCCGGCAAAGTCATCAACAACTAAAGCTCCAGTGCGTGCCTTTTTGATAACGGCTTCATATGCGCCCCAGAACTGCGCGAAATCTAAAGCCTCGCAGCCCTTCACTGATGGAACCAATAATTGACGTGAACCATCGGCCTTAGCGATATCAATTGCAATTCCTAAGTTGATATGTTCGGGATGACCAACGGCAGGCTTTCCATCAATGTCTCCAAAAAATGAATTCATCTCTGGCATCGCACGAACTGCCTTGATCATTGCAAAAGCGATGATGTGTGTGAAAGAAACTTTTCCACCGCGAGCGCGCTTTAAATGATTGTTAATGACAATTCGATTATCGATCATTAACTTGGCAGGAATTGCACGGACCGACGTTGCTGTTGGAACCGAGAGTGAAGCTTCCATACTTTGTACTACGCGGGCCGATACACCGCGGATAGGTTCAAGAGTTGATGCACTTGGTGTAACTAAAACTGGAACTGGCTTAACAACTGGATCTGCTGGTGTTGGCTGAGGCGAAGCGGTATCTCTCACAATCGGTTGTTGCACTGGTACTGCAGGCGCGGGGGGAACAACAGAGGTAACTTCAGCAACTGGAGCAGGTGGGACATGAACCGGCTTGTGTTGTTGTGCCTTTGGTACCGGCGGAACACCTTTAGAAAGTTGGTTAGGTGATGCCACGGTGCTAGTGCTACTTGATTGTGAAGGCGCTGATCCTGGCTTATTCGTTTTAAAATACTCAACCCATGCAGGGTCGACGGAAGTTGGGTCTGCTAAATAATGCTCGTACATCTCATCAACGAGCCAATCATTTGCTCCAAAATCCTGTGCCGACACTGGCGAACTCCTTCTTGGCCTGGATTGCGCCCCAGCCTATCGGCACTCGCGGATGTGTTGAAATCGAAAATAGGCCTAACAGCGCGAGATAGGCCACATCCTCACCGCAGATGGGCTAAAAGTGAGCAGTCCTATTCGGGAATAGCTCGCAGGGCCGCTGCCAATGTAGCTGCGGCAAGTGCTGCCAGAGGAATAGCGAGCAACCACAGCCCGGCTTGAATTTGATAGGAGACAACTCCAAGTGCAATCAGATTGGCAAGTACTGCTGGTGCGCGTCCGAAGTATTTTCCTCGGCGATATCCCATTGCCGATGCAGCTAATCCCCCGCTACCAAGGGCGACAAAGAGGAGCACTCCCAGCAGCGGCTTAAATTCAAAACTGTCTGCAGTGACAGTTAATTCGATCAACCAGATTCCTAAAGCGCCAATTATCCCTGACTCAACAAAGAGTAGGGATGCCACTACGGCGCGTGCCCTAGCTGCATTGGAAGAATCCTGTGTCATGGAGGAAAGATTAACTCATCAAGGAGTACATAGCCCTCTGTTTTCTCATGATGGGATCCATGATTCGCAGACTCATCTGGCTGCACCATCGTTTTTTTACGAACAGTTACGCCGTGAAGTCGCCTTATCGAAGCGTTCAAACATAAGTTTTAGTGTGATAAAAGTTATTTTCTCTCGATTTTCAGAAGATGGAGTTAGGCCACAAATCCAGGCTGTAGATATTTTGCGCTTTTCGTGCGAGCTTCAAACTTTGACCCGCACCGAAGACTGCATCGGACGCCTTGGAATCAATGAGTGTGTCATTCTGGTCAGTGACGGGCACGGTGCGGCCGAACGGTTAATCACACGTCTTCAATCTACTCAATCGCTATCTCTGAATAGGACGCTTGAGATTTCAACCGCAATGGTGACCTCTCTTATCGGTGAAAGCGGTCTTGCCTTGCTCAATCGACTTGATCTCCAACCTTTATCCACGTCTTAAAAGCTAGCCAGCCGGCAATGTCAGTGTGCAATCTAGATTTCCAGCATGGACCTAGACATAGATATAACTTTCGGTGCAATTGCAGATTTCATGAAAGATCCAACGATTGAAGAGATTTGGATTAATTCCCCCGAACGCATATTTATTGCCAGATCAGGGCGAAGTGAATTAACAAATCTTCTTCTGACAAGTGAAGACGTTCGAAATATCGTAGAACGCGCTCTCATGTGGAGCGGTAGACGCCTTGATTTATCTCACCCTTTTGTTGATGCCCGTTTGCCCGATGGCTCACGTTTACATGTTGCTATCCCTGAAATTACCGCGGCCCATTGGGCAGTTAATATCCGAAAACATTTGATGGGTAATCTAGGAATTGATGATCTGGTGGATAGAAATGTTATGACACCATTTATTGCAACAGCGCTTAAGAACTGTGTTCGAGCTGGCTTAAATATCTTAGTCAGCGGTGGAACACAGGCTGGTAAGACGACCATGCTTAACGCCTTGGCTGGGGCAATCCCGCGCACTGAACGTGTTGTTACCATCGAAGAAGTCTTTGAACTTAGCCCTCAGTTACCTGATGTTGTTGCACTTCAGACACGCAGTGCCAACTTACAAGGTGAGGGCGAAATTCCACTTCGTCGATTAATTAAAGAGTCGCTGCGTATGCGACCTTCAAGAATTATCGTAGGTGAAGTACGAGAGGCCGAAGCACTCGACTTACTAATTGCGCTGAACTCTGGCTTGCCTGGTATGGGTACCTTGCATGCAAATTCTCCACGTGATGCGATTATCAAACTTCAAACCCTACCCTTGTTGGCAGGTGAGAATATTTCTCATAAATTCATTGCGCCAACCGTTGCTTCTGCCTTTGATTTAATCGTTCACGTATCCCTTGACCACACCGGAATGCGGCGAATCAAAGAGATCGCTGCGCTAACAGGGCGATACGAAAATGACCGTGCTGAAATTGAAACTCTGTGGACGTGGAATGGAAAAGACTATGACCGCGGAATCGGCACTCTTCCTCATGCCGATAAGTTTGCAGTTATAGGTGCTCCGCTGACTTCATGGTGGCGCCAATGAAGATAAAAATGCGTGCTGCTGCATTTTCAGCAGTCGCCATTGCGTTGGTATTTCTCTTCACGCGCTCAACGTCGATTTCATGTGCATTCGGCGCCCTAGTTGCAGGAATCTCTTTTGTAACTTTGTCTGGCAAGAATCAACGCAGCGAATCGGCGCTCATTGCTGCATGGCCAGAAGTCATCGACCACTTAATGTCTGGCATTCAATCGGGGCTATCTCTTACTGAATCTCTGGCGGGATTAGCGACTCGTGGACCTGAAATTCTGCGACCAGCATTTCTAGATTTTCGCAACTCACTGTATCGCCACGGTGATTTAGGTGAGGCCATTCAGGAGTTAAAGGTTCTCTTTCATCACCACGGGAGTGATCAAATCTTCGAAGCACTTTTGATCTCTAAGGCCCTGGGTGGAAGTGAGCTGTTAACAATATTGCGAACTTTGGGAGATTTCCTACGCCAAGATTTAGCGTTGCGCCGCGAAATTGAAGTTAAGCACGGGTGGATTAAGAACTCAGCGCACATGTCAGCTATTGCTCCATGGATTCTTCTTCTACTGCTATCAACTCAACCAAGTACTGCTGCTGCATTTTCGACCACCACTGGCGGTGCAATTCTGATTGCAGGATTAGCGATGACTGCGATTGCATACCTGTGGATGAATCGCTTGGGCCACCTACCTCAAACACCTCGAGTTTTTACTGGCATGGAAGCGGGAAGGCCATAATGTTCACGATTATTTTCATTTCAATGCTCTTTGCAGTTCCCGGAGCTCTACTCTTCGTCCTCGATTCGCACGTGGATCCAATGAAAGAGTTGCAGCGTCGAGCAAAAATCGCTGCCGCACAATCTCGCGATAAGAGCGGTATCCACCTTCGCTTAGAAGAACTCGGCAGAAGTACTGAACTTGATTACCAAAACTTCCGAATTCGCCAAATTGGTTTCTGCGCTGCAAGTGCATCGCTTGTACTTGTATTTCTCATGGTCTCCCATCGCTCACTATTCACTGCACTGTTGCTATCGGGGTTAACAGCCGCTGCAGTATTTGCCCTCATAGATAGAGAGCTAACTGGGCAGATTAAAAGACGCCGCCGCATGATTGAAGCTGAATTTCCCGCAATTATCGAAATGCTAACGCTAGCAATCGCGGCTGGCGAAACCCCAATGAGTGCAATGGTGCGTATTTCTAAATCGGCAGATGGTGCATTAGCCAGAGAGTTCGAGGCAGTAATTAACTCAGTACGAAATGGTGAACCTTTGCACGTTAGTCTTGATGCGATGGGCCGTCGTGTTAAATCGGTCATGATTCGCAGATTTATCGATGCCGTTGTCACTGCGACTTTGCGGGGCGCTCCACTTATAGAAGTTCTATCCAGACACGCAGTTGAGGCCCGTGCACATCAACGCAATATCGTTATGGCGGCAGCCGGTAAGGCAGAAATCTCCATGATGATCCCCGTCGTTTTTCTTATTCTGCCCATCTCAATTCTCTTTGCTCTGTGGCCATCACTTACAAACTTAAATCTCTTCGCAAGTTAAGCAGCGCTCTCTTCGCGTATTGATTCACTAGAGGCAGGAGAAGCAACCTCTAGTTGCATTGGTAGTTTTTGAACAGGCACAGTCACCGCTCGTGCGGCAACTTCAACGGCAGTTGGGCGGCCAGCTTTGCGCTTGCGAGCAATCATGCGACCATCTTCAAATAGCTCGCCTCCCCACACACCTGCGGGCTCTTGGCGCGATAACGCACCCTCTAAGCACTGTGTGCGCACAGGACATCCACCACAGAGTGATTTCGCTTCGGCAACTGCCAACTCATCATCAGAGAAGTACATCTCAGGATCTGCAGTGTGGCATGGCAAATTAAACGATGAACCATCGGTGTATGTGCCTGTTACAGCATCCAAACCGATCTTCTCGTCTGCCCAGCCTGGTACTAGTAGTTCGCTGAAGAGAACGCTCATCGTCCTCACCT
>JBMOET010000019.1:0-21175 GCA_049314595.1 Candidatus Planktophila sp.
GTTGGCAGTGATTTAAAGGCGATGCTCAATGCGTGGTTTGATGGCAATGCTGTTAGAGCCCTTGAGATTCATCAGAAGCTCTTACCTGTATTTACCGGAACATTCCGCACCCAAGGTGCCATTATGACTAAGGCCGCGCTCACACTGATGGGTCTACCTGGCGGCCACACTCGTCTTCCTTTAGTTGATGCAACCGATGCGCAGATTGCGCAGTTGCGCGAAGATCTTCGCGCCGGTGGCGTTGGCGTTTAATATATGAATCATCCACATCCAGATTTAGGTCTTCCAGCCACCTTAGTTAAAGGTGGGTTACGTATTGTTGCCCTCGGTGGTCTAGCTGAAATTGGTCGTAACATGACCGTTTTTGAGACCAAGGGCAAACTTCTTATCGTTGATTGTGGTGTTTTATTTCCAGAAGATAGCCAGCCCGGAATTGATTTGATTTTGCCTGATTTTTCTTACATCCGTGATCGTTTGGATGATGTAGTTGGCTTAGTGTTAACACATGGCCACGAAGACCACATTGGCGCAGTTCCTTATCTATTGCGCGAACGTGGAGACATCGCCATTTATGGCTCAGCGCTCACTTTGGCACTTATTACCGCAAAGTTAAAAGAGCATCGGATCTCACCACTAACTCGTGAGGTTCGTGAAGGTGGACATGAAGATATAGGTCCCTTTGAACTTGAATTTGTTGCAGTAAATCACTCAATTCCAGATGCTCTTGCAATAGTTATTAATACCGATGCCGGTCGCGTTCTGCATACAGGTGATTTTAAGATGGATCAACTTCCCTTAGATGGCCGTATAACTGATTTGAGAACTTTTGCCCGTCTTGGTGAAGAAGGCGTGGATCTATTTCTTGTTGACTCCACTAACGCTGATGTTCCAGGGTTTACGCCATCTGAGCGTGAAATCATGCCAGCTCTGAACCGAGTTATTGCATCAACTAAGCGTCGAGTAATTGTTGCCTCATTTTCATCGCACGTGCATCGGGTTCAACAAGTTATAGATATTGCAGCCTTGCATGGACGTAAAGTTATTTTCATTGGCCGTTCTATGGTCCGAAATATGAAGATCGCCGAAGACATGGGTTATTTGACTGTGCCGCCGGGTGTACTAATGGATGTCAAAGAGCTTGATTCATTTGATGACAACGTGGTGTTGATTTGCACCGGCTCACAAGGTGAACCAATGGCCGCTCTTGCTCGAATGGCCAATGGTGATCACCAAATTAGAGTTGGCGAGGGTGACACAGTAATTCTTGCATCCTCATTAATTCCTGGAAATGAAAACTCCGTCTTTCGAATTATTAATGAGTTGACGCGCTTTGGAGCTAAGGTCGTCCATAAAGCAAATGCCATGGTTCACGTTTCAGGCCACGCCGCAGCCGGTGAACTTTTGTACTGCTACAACATAGTTAAACCTAAGTATGTGATGCCAGTGCACGGGGAGTGGCGACATTTGAAAGCAAACGCTGAACTAGCAATTTCAGCAGGTGTTGCGCGCAGCAACGCATTAATAATTGAAAATGGAATAGTTGTTGATCTCATTGATCATGAGGCAAGCGTTGTTGGTTCGGTACCGTGTGGTTTTGTCTATGTCGATGGTCAGAGTATTGGAGATATCACTGAGACTTCGTTAAAAGATCGGCGCATATTGGGCGAGGAAGGTTTTATCTCAGTGGTCGTTGTCATTGACTCACAGAGTGGAAAAATAGTTGCGGGACCTGATATTCATGCGCGTGGATTCAATGAAGATATGGCGCTCTTTGATGACGTTAAATTAAAGATAGAAAAGGCGTTAGCAGCGGCCGTAGTCGAAGGAATTAACGGAACACATCAACTGTCGCAGATTGTTCGCAAAACTGTGGGTGGTTGGGTCGGTGGAGAACACCGAAGAAAACCTATGATCATCCCGGTTGTCATTGAGGTTTGAGTGCGGCGAGCCTAGCTCGGCATAAATTAGCCATCCTTTAGGATTGTGCGTGTGGCAAAACGTAGAAAAACAAAGAGCAAGACCCGTGCAGTTGGTGGCGCACTAGGTCGAGGCTTATCTGCGATTTGGCGCTTATTGGCAAAGGCGCTTGGCAGTACGGTCCGTTTTATAGCTCGCGGCGCTAAGGATCTAGATCCGGCGCATCAACGTGATGGCATCGCCTTTCTTATTTTGATCTTAGCTCTTATCGCAACTGCCGGAACTTGGTTTAATGCAGATAATATTTTGAGCCGCGCGGTTTACTCTTTCATTTATGGGGGAATAGGAAGAATCGGTTTTGCTGCGCCATTAGTTCTAGTTTATTTTGCAATTAAACTATTTAGAACACCAGAAGATAAAAAGGCTTTAGGCAGAGTAATTGTCGGCACATTAGCGCTACTGATCTCATCTACTGGACTTGCTCATTTACTCAATGGCTCGACCGGAACTGGCGCCACTGCAATGCGCCATGGAGGAGGCTGGATTGGTTATGCGGTCACAACACCTCTAATTGCCTTAATGACTTCGGTGTTGACGTATCCCGTGCTAGTTTTAATTTTCATTTTTGGTGTATTAGTCGTAACTGCAACACCGGTTAATGATGTCTTTGCAAAGATTTCTGGAGCCAGCGCTTGGGCTTGGTCAAAGCGTCCGGAACGCTCACTTAAAGTTGAGGATTTCGAAGTAACCGATACCCCGCCTTTTGAATCCCCAGTCGTTGCTGCATGGAATGCACCGCAAGAAGAAGAGCTCGACGAAGAGAGCTTTGACGAAGAGTTCACTGTGCCAATTCCGGTCGCACCCATTGCCGCATCCACCGGTAAACGCCCAGAGCAACTTCTCTTAACGGCTGATTCCACGTATGAGCTTCCACCGCCTGACTTATTGCGTTCCGGGCCACCAGCTAAAGCCAAGAGCAAAGCTAATGAGGCTGTTGTGGCAGCGCTTACAGAAGTTTTCCTACAGTTTGAAATCGATGCTCAAGTAACTGGATTTATGCGCGGACCCACGGTTACACGATATGAAGTTGAACTTGGAAATGCGGTCAAGGTTGAACGCATTACAGCTTTGGCAAAAAATATTTCATATGCTGTTGCAAGTGGAGACGTGCGAATCTTGTCGCCGATTCCAGGAAAGTCGGCAGTTGGAATTGAAATTCCCAATGCGGACCGTGAAATAGTCGCTCTAGGCGATGTTTTACGCTCATCTGTTGCTGGTCAAGATCACCACCCAATGTTGGTGGCCCTTGGCAAAGATGTAGAAGGTAATTTTATCTGCGCCAACTTAGCGAAGATGCCACACCTGCTAGTTGCTGGAGCAACCGGCGCCGGTAAATCTTCAATGATTAACGCGATGATTATCTCTATCTTGGCGCGCTCAACTCCAGATGATGTGCGCTTAGTGTTAATTGATCCTAAGCGTGTAGAGCTAACGGCCTATGAAGGTATTCCACATTTGATTACGCCAATTATTACAAATCCTAAGAAGGCTGCCGATGCGCTGACGTGGGTTGTACGTGAAATGGATCTTCGTTATGAAGATCTCTCCACTTTTGGCTTTAGGCATATCGATGATTTCAATAAAGCAGTGCGGGCTGGAAAAGTTATTCCGCCGCCAGATAGTGATCGAACTATTGAGCCATATCCCTATCTGCTTATCATTATTGATGAGCTCGCCGATTTGATGATGGTTGCTGCAAAGGAAGTTGAAGAGTCGGTCGTTCGCATCACTCAACTTGCTCGATCTGCTGGTATCCATTTAGTTCTTGCGACGCAACGACCATCTGTTGATGTTGTTACGGGTCTTATTAAGGCAAATGTCCCTTCAAGGCTTTCATTTGCTACTAGCTCGCTTGCCGATAGTCGAGTAATTTTAGATACTCCTGGCGCAGAAAAATTAGTGGGTCAAGGTGATGCCTTATTTATTCCAATGGGTGCTAGTCGCGCCGTACGTATACAAGGTGCATATGTTTCAGAGCGTGAAATTGAAGCTGTCACAACACATGTTAAGAAACAGTTGAAGCCTCGATATCGTGACGATGTCACCGCGCCAATCAGTCATCCTAAAATGGTGGATAAAGAGATTGGCGATGACTTAGATATTTTATGCCAGGCTGTTGAGTTAGTTGTTGGAACTCAGTTTGGCTCTACCTCAATGTTGCAACGCAAACTTCGAATTGGTTTTGCAAAAGCTGGTCGACTGATGGATTTAATGGAGTCTCGCGGAATCGTTGGTCCTTCAGAAGGCTCGAAGGCTCGCACCGTTATGGTTAAGCCTGACGAACTTGATTCGGTACTTGCCACGTTGCGAGACTACTAATTAAGGGCTATCACTTCACTTAGCTTAGATTTCACCCCTTGTTCTCACTCTGGCCACTAGCCTCAGATGGAGCGTTGGTTCTACAATTTATACTTCCCAGATCTAGGTTCTTAGGATTTTTTACACTATGAGTATTGGTACATCCATAGCAAAGGCCCGTTCTCTGGCTGGGCTTTCTATCGATGAACTGTCGGCGGTTACAAAATTACGCTCAACGTTATTGCGTGAGATGGAAGCAGATATTTTCACAAATTGCGGCGGCCAAATGTATGCTCGTGGCCATGTAAGAAATATCGCTGTGGCCTTGAAGGTTGATGATAAAGAGTTCCTACGTATTTTTGATGAGGAACAAGGCGTCGAAAAAAGATCTATGCAAGATTTACTCGTTGAAAATAGTGTCATGCGTCAACCCAATGAGACCAAAAAAGTATCGTGGAAAACTCTGATCACAATCTCACTTCTCTCGCTGAGCCTTGTCGGATTAGTTCAGATCATCGTTTCTAATACACAAGTTGAACAAGCTGCTGCACCGGTAGCTTCAACACTGCCAAGTGCAACACCTGAACAGAGCGCTAGTGCAACTCCATCAGAGCAAAGTACATTCACAACGGGTCAAGGCGTAGAGGTAATTGTTAATACGACTCGTGCTAAGTCGTGGCTATTTGTTTCAGATGCACAGGGGAGAACCTTATTTAGTGGAGAACTTTCTCAAGGCGCGTCTAAGATATTTACGAGCGATAGTCGTTTAGATCTTAAAGTTGGTAACGCAGGGGGTGTGGACCTGCTGGTCAATGGCAAGCAGGTTCCAGCAATTGGCCGTGATAGTCAGGTAGTTAGCGTGTCGTATGGAGTCGATTCTTAACACGGTAAGATTCCTTCAATGAAGCGCACCGTAGCAGTCGTCACTTTAGGGTGCTCTCGCAATGAAGTTGATTCTGAAGAGCTTGCTGGACGACTTGCCGCCGATGGATGGACCTTGGTTGATGATGTTGAGTTGGCTGAAGTTGCTTTAGTTAACACATGTGGATTTATCGAATCTGCTAAAAAGGATTCGATTGATGCACTGCTTGAAGCTAACTCTCTTAAGGGGCATGGAACTACACGGGCCGTTGTCGCTGTTGGATGCATGGCCGAGCGATATGGGCAGGAACTTGCCAACGCGCTGCCAGAGGCCGATGCAATCTTAGGCTTTGATGACTATAAAGATATCTCTGCACGACTGCAATCGATAGTTGCGGGTAAGCCACATGTTCCTCATATTCCACGCGATCGCAGAGCGCTTTTACCCATTGCACCAAGTGATAGAGCCGATGCCCAAATAAGTGAAGAGTTCACTCGTAAACGCTTAGGAATTGCGCCTTGGGCCCCGCTCAAAATTGCATCGGGTTGTGATCGCCGTTGTTCATTTTGTGCGATCCCATATTTTCGAGGAGCCTTTATTTCACGTCGCCCACACGAAATTATGGATGAAGCGCGCTGGCTAGTTGCAAACGGTGTGACTGAATTATTTCTTGTCAGTGAAAATACAACATCGTATGGAAAAGACTTAGGCGATCTGCAGTTAATGGAAAAGATTTTGCCAGATATAGCTGCTATAGATGGTGTGGAGCGAGTTCGTTTGTCTTACCTGCAGCCAGCTGAGATGCGACCAACTTTGATTCAAGCAATGATTTCAACACCAAAGACTGCGCCATATTTTGATTTATCCTTCCAACATACAAGTCCATCGGTTTTACGTCGTATGCGTCGCTTTGGCGATAATGAAAAATTTTTACATTTAATTAATCAGGTACGTGTTTTATCTCCGGAGGCTGGAATTAGATCTAACTTTATCGTTGGATTTCCGGGGGAGACGCAAGAGGATTTTGATGAGTTGGCCAGCTTTATTACAGCAGCCAAGTTAGATGCCGTTGGAGTATTTGCTTACTCTGATGAGGATAATACTGAAGCCTTGAAATTAGATGGCAAGATTGAGCCAGATGTAATTGCCGAACGTTTAGAAGTTCTCTCTTCACTGGCCGATGAAATGGTTTCACAACGCGCCCAGGCGCGCATAGGCGAAAATGTCCGTGTTCTCATTGAGGATTCCGAGCTCCAAGAGGGCCGCGCTGCCCATCAAGGTCCAGAAGTCGACGGAACTACCTCATTTATAGGCACAAGTTTTAGCGTTGGACAGTATGTTGATGCAGTGGTGATCGATTCAATGGGCGCAGATTTAGTGGCTAAACCGCTATGAAGCTACCAGGTTTTATAACACCAAACTTCATTACTATCGCGCGTGTACTGCTTGTTCCAGTGGGTGCTTACACCCTATTTAAAAATGGTGGCGATGACCCCAGCTGGCAGTACATCTCGTGGTTAGTCTTTTTCTTCTTAGGACTTTCAGATATCGCAGATGGAAACCTAGCGCGCAGTCGCAATACAGTTACCGAGCTAGGTAAGTTTTTAGATCCAGTAGCAGATAAGTTCATGATTGGAACGGCGATGGTCAGCCTTTCGATTCTGGGTCACCTGCCGTGGTGGATTACAGGCGTTATCTTGGTGAGAGAAATTGGAATTACGATATTTCGGTTAGCAATCATCAAGCGTGGCGTGATTGCGGCTAATAAGGGCGGCAAGATTAAATCAACGTTTCAAAATTTTGGCGTTGGCTTCTACATGCTGCCTCTCCCTACAAGCCTTTACTGGTTCCGAGACGGCTTTATGGCTATTGCCGTTGTACTCACTGTCGTAACTGGGTTTTACTATGTACAGTCGGCGTTTAAGAAGACTAAGTAGGAGCACATGTCGCTTTCACCAGAGATTGTTGGCTTAGCTGCCGAGATTGTGGATACCTTGCGCGCGCGCGGTGAAACTCTCAGTACCGCTGAATCTCTAACGGCAGGTGCAGTGAGTTCGGCAATCGTTTCAATTGCTGGAGCATCCGATGTCTTTGTTGGCGCAGTTACTGCCTACCGCGATGAGATCAAGATTTCACATTTAGGCGTAGATCCGGCGATTCTTCAAGAGCACACGGCCGTTAGCGAACAAGTGGCTGTGGCTATGGCAAAGGGTGCGATTAAATCATTTGGTACTACATGGGCAATCAGTACAACCGGCGTTGCAGGACCAAATCCACTAGATGGCCATCCCGTTGGTGCAGTGTGGGTTGCGATCGAGGGGCCAATCTCGCAAACTATCGAATTAGCGCTATCGGGTGAGCGTGAATCAGTGCGAAACGCGGCTACGGCAAGCGCGATTGCATCATTTGCGCGTATCCTTAGACATCGTAATTAGAGAAAGGGGGTATGACTGTGGTTCTTGTGCGTGAAGCCGTTGGTCAGACCCTTCGCTCTGCCCGAACAGCTCAAAATAGAACGTTGCGAGATGTTGCTCGACAGGCTCGAGTCTCACTCGGTTATTTATCAGAGGTTGAGCGCGGACAAAAAGAGGCCTCGTCAGAACTGCTCAACGCTATCGCTAGTGCCCTGGGACTTTCACTCTCTGGAATATTTAGCGATGTTGCAATCGAATTAGCAAGTCACGAGAGCGTTACTCTCACTGTCGTCGATGCCGCTTAACAAGTACGCGCCCCAAGCAACTACACATCGACGCACACAAAGTGCAATCCTTGCTGGTACTAAAGAGTTAATTGCAACTGTTGGCTTAGCAAAGATGTCAATGATTGAAATTGCCGATACATCTCAAGTTTCTCGCGCAACTTTATATAATCATTACCGCGATAAAGATAGTGTCATTGCGGCATTATGTGAATCTGAAATCAACCGATTAATTGCAATTGCAAACAGTGCGCCAAATGCAATCGATGCACTTGAACTTCTATCGATTCAGATTTCGACCGATATAGCACTTGCACGCATGCGAATTCATGATCCTGCTCCTCTAGCAAGCGCGCTAGCTGCTACAGCAAATCCATTATGGGCAGCTCTCTCTGACGCCTTGGCAGTAATCACTGGCAGTCAGGTTGTAGCCGATTTAGCGCTTCGCTGGTTAGTGGGACAGGTTTTGCAACCACTGACTCCAGATGATTCACGTTTAGCGGCAGAACTACTTATCTCACGTGCGAATATCTGATCTGCGTGAGCGTATAACGCTCTCGTTTGGTGTGGGCTCACATTTTCCTGTTGACATTGCGATATCAGAGCTTGGAAGTCGCAGCGTTAATCAAGCACTTGCAGATGGTTTTGAGCCGCAGGATATTTGGCGCGCTGTATGTAAAGAACATCCCAAAGAGACTGAAAAGCATAGGTTCTAAATATGAAGCTCGCTACGACAATTACACAAACAAGTGATTCACATCCGCCACTAGTTCTCATTCACGGACTTGGTTCTGCTGCAACAGCATTTAAACCGATAGTTTCCAATCTCTCACAATCTTTTCGCGTGATCACGGTTGATCTTCCGGGGCATGGACAAAGCCCTTTGATCCAAGGTTTAGCTATGGATCCACAGTCGCTGGGAAGAGCCATTTTTGACACTATTGATAGTGAGTATGGGATCGCGCAGTTTCATGTAGTTGGTAACTCATTAGGTGGGTGGATAGCGCTGGAAATGGCGGCGGAACAACCTGGTCGCATTACATCCCTTACAGGCCTTGCGCCAGCAGGATTATGGGTGCAACCAGCATCGGGGCGTTTGCCAAGTGAGGCACGTTCCTATTATTTAGCAAAGGCGCTGAAGCCACTTGTGAAAGTGGGATTGCGCGTAAAGGTTTTGCGAAAAATTGGCTTTGCATCTGTGAGTCCGCTATGGCAAAAGCTCAGTTATGAGATGTGTTATGACGCAAGTATGGCGATGGGAAAGTGCAAGGGATATTTTCCAGCATGGGATGGCATGTTAGGTCGTCGCTTTGATTCATCAGTCGATAGTTCGGTTCCGGTAACTATTCTCTTTGGCGATACTGACAACACTTTGCCGTATCCGCTCTCACAAGAGCGCTCATTAGCGCCATCACACAGCACATGGTTAGTGATCGATCAGTGTGGGCATGCACCAATGTGGGATCACCCCGATTTAATCGTAAAGATTATTAAACAGACTAGCGGGCAATAACCTCTAACTCCCAAGGTGATTTATCGGTTGCACCAATCAGTTTGCATTGAAAGTGACGTGAAATAATCTCAAAGAGTTCGTGGGGATTTGTAGGTGAAATATCCTCAAGCAGGGTTCGCGTTACTTCACCGCGCGTTTTCTTTGACATATGAGTAATTACTTTTTTCACTCCATCGACTTCGATAAAGACCTTTATCTCGACACACTTACTAAATGGGGCAGTCCATACGCCTTGATAGGTTGACGAGCGGCAATCCACTATGAGTGAAGGTGACATAGCCTCCAGATAATCCGTTACAGGTTTGCGCATCAATTTGTTATTGATTTTTTGCTTGTAAGGCGCGATGAGGTCCAAAGGTTTTAGAACTCCATATTTAGCTGAGATTATCGCAATCGATTGTTGTCCGCGCTCTTGGGCCACAGAAGGAAGTGAAGCCCAATCCAAGGCCTTATAGAGCACGCCGGTATAGACATTGATTGCAGAACCGGAATCGGCCGCTTTTTTCTCACTTGGTGGTAGCAGGATAAGCACGGGGTAAGTATGGGGCCTTACTGCCTATTATTTATCAATCGATGAGACTTTACGGCCTGATCGCTTGAATGCTTCAATCAAAATATAGCTATCCAGGGCGTTAATTCCTTTGACTTTATTACCTAACTCTTCAAGATAGGCGTTGAGATCTTTGCGATTGGTCATGGTCACTTCACTTAATATTTGATAGTCACCAGAAATGGTCGCCAGGTATCGCACGCGATTATCGAGGATTATTTCTTCGGCAATGCGTGAAACATCGGCTGGCGCGCACTTGATCCATAGCCAACATTCAACGCTAAAACCTATTGAGGCTGGATTAACAACTGCGTGAATCGAAAGGGCGCCGGAGTCTAATAGCTGAGCGGTTTTTCGCCGAGCAGTTGGTTCGGTCAAACCGCAGGCGCGTGCAATCTGGTCAAAGGTTGCGCGACCATTCTTTGACAATGTCTCAAGAATCAATTGGTCATCGGCTAGAAGTTCAATCTCTTGAATTGGACGCGGAAGGCGATCGACAATAATTTTCGCTCGTTCGGCATCGGTAAGAATTCCTGGGTTCCACTGGGCGGCAGTTCGATAATACTTAAGACAGCCATAAGTAGTGGAGTTCACAACTCCCGGGATTCCAGGAATGACGTTGAGCATAATATTTGTGATAACTGAAGTGCTTCCAAAAATCTCAGCTAAACACTCATTGCCACCTGTCGTGAGGTAGACAAAGATGCTTTCATCAAGGTTGGCCATCGCCGTTGCAACGATGGTGTTCATGCCAGGTGCACACGTAATACGAACGATCATCGCCTCCTTACGGGCTAGTGCGCCGCGCTCAATTAATCCGGTGACTTGAATCGCGCCTTGGGCCAGTAGCTCTTGGCCGCGCCGTGAGACGGTTCGATCTGGCAGCGCCAATACATCGGCGATCGTTGAAAATGGTGCGCGGCCATCAACCTGCAGATAGCCGATAATTCTGCGATCGATCTCGTCTAATTCGTCATTCATAGCCATAAGTTTGGCGATTTCCGTCATCTCGTGTCAAGTATTGCAATTGATGACTGTCTGTGTGAATCTCCTCTCATTCATTGAAATATCTAGCCAAAGGTGGAGCACATGGTTGATGACAGCGGGTGGGCCGACCTTGTCATCTCAGGGGTCTCAAAGAGCTTTAGAGATCCTAAAGGCGCCGAAGTAAAGGCCTTGGCCGAGGTCTCTTTGAATATTCCATCGGGGGAGTTTGTCGTTCTTTTAGGTCCTTCAGGATGTGGAAAGACAACGCTGCTGCGCAGTATCGCCGGCTTTGAAAAAATAGATGCGGGCTATATCAATTTGGGTGGTACCAGAATCGATCTGTTGCCACCACACAAACGTCCAGTAAATACTGTTTTTCAAAGTTACGCCCTGTTTCCACATATGACGGTGGCGGAGAATATTAGTTTTGGTCTTGAGAATGAAAAAATCGAAAAGCGAGAGATTAAATCGCGGGTTGCCGAAGTGTTAGAGCTCGTTGAAATGAGTGCGCTATCAGAGCGCAAGCCTTCGCAAATGTCGGGTGGACAGCAGCAACGCGCAGCTCTTGCACGAGCACTGGCAAAAAAACCTAAAGTCCTTCTACTAGATGAACCATTAGCGGCATTAGATTTGAAATTACGAAAGACAATGCAGATTGAGCTCAAGCGAATTCATAGAGCAACTGGCACAACATTTCTCTTTGTAACACATGATCAAAATGAGGCTATGGCATTAGGTGATCGCATTGCAGTCTTTAATAGCGGTCAACTTGTTCAAGTCGGAACACCATTTGAAATCTATACAGCGCCAACAACTGAATTCGTTGCCAACTTTATTGGCGAATCAACCGTCTTGACTGGATCAATAGATTCACGCACATTTACAGGTGAGGGCGTGAAAATACAGCAGATCCCCAATCAGATTGCAGATGGGTCTGCAAAAAAGATAATTATTCGTCCCGAAGCTTTCTCATTGTTTAGTGGTAAGAACTCAGTCGGACAACTTCGAATTAAAGAGATTATCTTCGCAGGCGATGCGCTGGAAGTTTTATTGACCAGCAGCACTGGCCATGAAGTAAAAGTTAAATCAGATGTTTCGATTCTCGCTCAGTTAAGTGTTGGCAACGAGGTCGAACTATTTGTGGATGCGGCACAGATTGGCCAGATAAACTAAATGAGGATTCCAGTTCGCTCACAGCGAGAGCCAGGCATATATGGACCGAATGCCGTCTCCTTTCCAGCTTATGTAACTGGATTCTTCTTAGTAGGCATGCCGCTCGTTGTAATAACGATTTTCTCATTTTTATCACGCGGTGATTTTGGATCTGGTGTTATTCGCAAATTTACGCTGGAAGCTTACAGAACCGTATTTTTTGAAACTGATTTGATGGGCAATAGCTCATTTAATTTTACCTACCTACACATAATTGGCCGTTCAGTTCTACTGGCATTTACTGTCACTCTTATCTGCTTAATAGTGGGCATCCCAACGGCAATCTGGATTGCGCTGCAGAAGAAATCAACCCAGAGAGTTTTGATCGCACTTGTAACGATTCCATTTTGGGTCAATGTTCTGGCACGGACATATGCCTGGATGCTACTTCTCTCAGAGGGCGGGTTATTCGACAAGCTGGGTTCACCAGTGTTGCTCTACACCTCATGGGCAACCTTCATCGGACTTACATATGCATTTCTACCGTTTATGGTGCTGCCCATTTATGCATCGGCAGAGAAGCTAGATCGAAGTATTTTGGAGGCCGCCTTTGACTTAGGTGCATCAGGATGGCGCGTTTTAATTCGCATCGTCATTCCAATGATTCGCTTTGGAATCTTTGCCGGAATTGCCATTGTCTTTATCCCAGCTCTAGGCGCATATGTGCAACCGGCGCTATTGGGTGGAAATAAAGTGATGCTGATCGGCAGTTTAATTAACGATCAGTTTGGTGAGTCTCGTAACTGGCCAGTGGGATCTGCCCTAGCCGTCTTGCTCCTTGCTATGACCGGAGTAATTTTGCTGAGCACCAGACGTCGCAAACTGGAGTTTGCATCATGAGGCAACGGGCGTGGAGTGTTTCTAATCTACCCATAATCCGACCAATGGGAGTCTCCAGCTTAATTTTTCTGTACCTACCTCTCTTAACGGTTTTGATTTTTGCATTCAATAAATCTGAGGATGCAACTACCTGGGGTGGCTTTTCTACCCGATGGTTTAGCACTATCTTGGACAACACTGATTTGATTCGCTCAGCCAAGGTTTCACTCTCCATCGCGATTCCTTGCGCACTAATCGCAGCGATGATCGCCGCCGGCCTTGCAATTGGAATGGGACGGGCAACAGGTTCAGTTCAAAACGTTTTAAGAGCCCTTGTTAACGCGCCGCTTGTATTACCAGAAATAGTTACATCAGTTGGAACTCTTGCATTCTTTTCACAAGTTGGCATACCGCTTCGCTATGGCTCGCTGCTCTTTGCCCACGTTGTTATGTGCGTGCCATTTGCCTTCTTGCCCATACGATCCAGACTCCGCGATTTTGATGAAAATATCTTCGAAGCTGCCAGAGACTTAGGAGCGAGCTCATTTCGTGTAATGACAAAGATATCTATTCCGCTGTTGATTCCTGCATTACTTTCCAGCGGCCTGCTCTCGTTCATCATCAGTATGGACGATTTTTTAACCTCGCTCTTTGTCTCTGGCCCAGAGACAACGACGTTACCGATCTACATATTTGGGCTCTTAAAACTGGGCGCAAGTCCAGAAGTAAACGTAATAGCCGCGCTATTGCTAATAATCCCAACCCTGGGCTTATTAGTGGGAATCACATGGACAGCAACAAGGAGGAGAAGCAATGAAGCTAGACATCAGTAAAATCACAATGGGTCGCCGAAAGCGTTTGTCGATTATCGGCGTGGCTGCAGCGGTCTCGCTACTTGTTGGAATTGCGGTTCCACAGGCACAGGCAGCTGTTGGATATCCGAAGAAGCCAGTTGGAACCGAATTAAATCTATACAACTGGAGTAATTACATTGACCCAGCACTATTGAAGCGCTTTACCGCTGAAACCGGTATCAATGTAAATCTCGGTGTTTACGAGAGCAATGCTCAAATGTTGGCAAAGCTAGAAGCCGGTGCACGTGGATACGACATTATCGTTCCAACCGACTACATGGTTCAGATCATGGCTAAGAAGGGCTTACTACAACGTATTAAGCGCACCACATTTCCTAACGGTGCAAATCTAAAGGCAGAGTTTGCAAACCCATACTTTGACCAAGGACGCAGTTACACGATTCCTTACCTCCATGGACTAACTGGCTTTGGGTACTTAAAGGACAAGGTCACAACAAATCCAACGACATGGAAAGAGTTCTTTGCAGCTATTCCGTCTTACCCAGGTAAGACAACGATTTTTGATGACAAAAAAGAGGTCATCGATGCTGCACTTCGTTCAATGGGATACAAGCCATGCACAAAGAGTGTTGTTCAGCTTCAAGCTGCTCAGGATTTGATCAAGTCGATCAAGCCTAACTTGAACACAATCGCAAGCTCTGGAAACATCGGTCGTTTATCATCTGGAACATCTGTTCTTTTGATGATGTACAACGGTGCAACATACAAAGCCAAGCTTGCTAATCCAAATGTTGTCTTTGTTTATCCAAAAGATGGTTTGCCACTATGGCAGGACAACTTTGCAATTCCAGTTGGCGCTAAGAATGTTGATAACGCCAAGATATTCCTAAACTGGATGATGGATCCAAAGAACATTGCGCAGGCTTCAAACTGGGCCGGCTATAACAATGGAATCACAGGATCAGACAAGTACCTATTAGATGCTATGCAGGCAGATACTGCCTTTACACCAACGGCTGCACAGATGTCGCTAGGTGTTGCTATGGCTCCATGTTCAACTGCCGTCAATGACCTTTACACAAAGGTTTGGACTGCATTTAAGGGATAAGAAAATACTTTGTGCGGCGCCTCGGATCGAGGGTTGAGGCGCCGCACAAATTTTCTCCACATGTACTGACCCCCGCAACTAATTTAGGAAGTAGGTTTTCTTCGTGCTGACCGATGGCAGAAATCAATTCAACAGCGCTGATATCACGCTGGATAATTGGAAGGATTTCCCTTATAGCACGCATACTTTTCAGAATGTTTCAGAGTTGATTCCTATTGAAAAGATAGATGGTTCAAGCAATACACTCTTGCCACGTGAGATTAAAGAGTCGATCTTGTCAGAGAGTTACACAATTCTTGGCCAGCTCACGAGCGCTAAGGAGTTTTTGAAAGAGTCCTACACGGATGCCCTCTTAATCTGTAAGAGCGGCCGGGTTGTCTCTGAGTATTACGCCAATGAGATGACTATGTTATCCCCACATCTAACTTTCTCGGTGAGCAAATCAATCACAGGTATCGTTGCAGGAAAAGTTCTTAAGAATTTCGATCTCAATTCAGATACTAAGATTTCTGACATCCTTGATGGAACCGCAGGCGGGGCCTATGCCGATGCCACGATTCGTCATTTACTTGATATGACAGTGAGTTTAGATTTCGATGAGAGTTACGCCAGTAAAGAAGGCGTTTACGCCAGATATCGCCAAGCGATGCTATGGATGCCTAGATTTGGTGATTCGGAGTTTTCAGATGAAGACTTAGCAAAATTTATCCTCAGTCTTCCTAAAGGCCCAGATGAGCATGGCTTTACATTCTCATATAAATCTCCCAATGCAGATTTACTAGGATTAGTTTTAGAGAAAATCTCCGGCCTTCCATTGGCTCAGTTGATCTCTGAAGAGCTTTGGATGCCACTTGGATGCGGACCGGCGACAATTACAATTGATAGCAAGAAAATGGCACGTACGGCAGGTGGACTTAGCTGTTCGATTCAAGATTTAGTCATGGTCGGTGAACTGATGCGCAGTGGTGGAATTCATGGCGGGGCTGCATTACTTAATCCCATGTGGGTCGTTGATACATTTACTGGCGGCGACAAAGCGGTGTGGTCGCGCGGGGAGTTTGCAGATAGTTTTCCCGATGGCAGCTATCGCAACCAGTGGTATGCAATAGGTGAGGGCGTTTTGTGCGCCATTGGTATTCATGGTCAGTGGATTTATATTGATGCCGCTAAAGAGATAGTCATTGCAAAGTTCTCATGCCAGCCAAAGGCCGATGATGATGATTTAGATCGTAAAACCCTTGATTTCTTTAGGGGAGTTGCTCAGCGGCTCTAAGTCAGGCCTGCTTCACTCTGCGACACGCTCACATCTGTCAGTGGCACCTGCTATCTTTCGAACAGGTGTTCGGTTATTCTTATACCTGTACAACCAGAGCGGTTCCATCGTCCGTCCGCAGCTCTCCATACCTGCCCACAAGCAGAGTGGAAGTAAGCGCAGTCCGTCGGTGGGTCTCCGTACCTTCTGGGCCAGACCCCAAACGTCACATGACGTTCTATCGAAAGGAATGAAGTGGCTACTGAAAAAAGCAATAAAGCCAATGATGCATCGCAGGAAAAAGCAACCACTGAGCGCCAAAAAGCGCTCGACACAGCCCTAGCCCAGATCGAACGTCAGTTTGGTAAAGGCTCAGTAATGAAAATGTCGGATCGTGCTAACCAGATTGTTGAAGTTATTCCAACTGGTTCAATCGCACTGGACATCGCTCTTGGAATCGGTGGATTACCACGCGGTCGTATCGTAGAGATTTATGGACCAGAGTCTTCAGGTAAGACGACACTGACATTGCATGCAATTGCTAATGCACAAAAGGCTGGCGGAATCTGCGCCTTCATCGATGCAGAGCATGCATTCGATGCAGAGTATGCAAAGAAGCTCGGCGTTGATATCGATGCTCTTCTAGTTTCTCAACCAGATACTGGTGAACAAGCGTTAGAGATTATGGATATGTTGATTCGCTCCGGTGCACTTGATTTAGTTGTCGTTGACTCAGTTGCCGCACTCGTTCCTCGCGCTGAAATTGAGGGCGAGATGGGTGATTCACATATGGGTCTACAGGCACGTCTTATGTCGCAGGCACTTCGTAAAATTACTGGTGCGTTGCATCAATCAAAGACAACTGCGATATTTATTAATCAGCTCCGTGAGAAAATCGGTGTCTTCTTTGGTTCACCTGAGACAACAACTGGCGGTAAGGCACTTAAGTTTTACGCATCAGTTCGCCTAGATATTCGCCGTATTGAAACTCTTAAAGATGGCCAAGATGCAGTCGGTAACCGTACTCGCGTTAAGGTTGTTAAGAACAAGATGGCGCCACCATTTAAGCAGGCTGAGTTCGACATTATTTACGGCACAGGTATTTCACGTGAAGGCTCACTCATCGATATGGGTGTTGAGATCGGTATCGTGAAGAAGGCTGGCGCTTGGTATACATACGAGGCCGATCAGTTAGGTCAGGGCAAGGAGAACGCACGTACATTCCTTCTTGATAACCCAGATCTATCTAATGAGATTGAGGCCAAGATTCGCGCTCACTTTGTGCCAGTCGTGGTCGATGCCGACTTGATTGCAGCAATCGATGAGGCCACAGCAGAGGTTGATTTCTAATTAGCCTTGAGTTCGCAAAGGTTGACCAGGACGCTGATCCTTACTCGATCGCACACACGATTGCTTTAAACGCTCTCGTTACGCGGGCCAAGAGTAAGGGTGAGCTCCTGGCTCATCTTAAAAAGCGCGGCATCGAACTCGATATCGCTAACGCAGTTATTTACCGTCTTCAAGAGGCTGGGTTAGTAAATGATGCCGAGTTTGCAAAGGCATGGACCCAGTCGCGCCATACATCTAAGAAACTATCTAAGCGGATAATCGCAGGAGAGTTGCGTTCTAGGGGAGTAGATCAAAACTCAATCGATGAGGCCTTAGATGAGATTGATGATGAAGATGAGTATCGAATGGCCTTTTCACTTGCGATGAAAAAGTATTCAACGATGTCGCGTTTAGATGCAGAAGTTCAGATAAGACGAATTCAATCTTTGTTGCAGCGCAAAGGTTTTAACTTTGGCGTCATTGGTCGAGTTATTCGCGAGCTAGATATTCACTCAGGCGAGCAGCTGTAGCGACAACTGCCGCTGCGTGAATGCGACCAGGTTGGCGACCTAATCGCTCTATTGGTCCACTAATACTTACCGCTGCGATAACTTTTCCATTGGGTGCTTTAACTGGCGCCGAGACAGATGTAACTCCCGCTTCGCGCTCTCCAACAGATTGTGCCCATCCGCGACGGCGATCTGCAGATAACTGAGCAGCCGTGAATCTTGCATTAGTTAAACCGCGATGAATTTTTTCGCTATCTTCCCAGGCCAATAGAATCTGAGCGGCAGAACCTGCCTGCATCGTTAAAGCGGCGCCGATTGGAACTGAATCACGAAGTCCCGACAAACGCTCGGCTACGGCTACACAGATACGTTGATCGCCCTGGCGCTTATACAGCTGTGCACTTTCACCAGTTGCATCGCGCAGAGCGGCCAAGGCAGGTCCGGCAGCGGCAAGTAAGCGATCTTCTCCTGCAGCTGCGCTTAACTCTCCGGCGCGATTTCCAATAATGAATCGACCAGATAGATCACGTGCAACCAGGCGATGGAACTCAAGGGCAACGGCTAAGCGGTGGGCAGTAGGGCGGGCGATGCCGGTAGCTGCAACGAGCTCGGCCAATGAGTGTGGACCGGCCTCTAGCGTGCTCAAAATCGCTACGGCTTTATCTAATACGCCAACTCCGCTATTCTTCTTGACCATAGGGTGATATTAGCATCCCATTATTTGATATGGCAATGAGTTCAAAGGAGCAGGCTTCGATGGGTAAAACATTAGCGGAAAAGATTTGGGCAGAACATGTTGTACGCGCCGCCGATGGCGAGCCTGATCTGGTCTATATCGATCTGCATTTGATCCATGAAGTAACCAGTGCACAGGCATTCGATGGTCTGCGCCTTACAGGTCGCCAGGTGCGCCGACCAGATCTCACTATCGCTACCGAAGATCACAACGTTCCAACACAAAATATTGATCAACCAATTGCCGACCCAGTATCAAAGCTTCAAGTAGATACGCTGCGAGCAAACTGCGCAGAGTTTGGTATTCGCTGTCACTCACTGGGAGATAAAGATCAAGGCGTTGTTCACGTTGTTGGACCGCAGCTAGGTTTAACACAGCCCGGTATGACAATAGTCTGCGGAGACTCGCACACATCAACTCACGGCGCATTCGGTTCACTTGCCTTTGGAATCGGAACATCAGAGGTTGAACATGTATTGGCAACTCAGACATTGCCATTACTTCGCCCGAAGACTATGGCGATTAATGTTGAGGGTGAATTAAAGCCAGGAGTAACGTCAAAGGATATTATTTTGGCGATTATTGCAAAGATCGGCACCGGTGGTGGCCAGGGCTATGTTATTGAGTATCGCGGGAGTTCGATCAGAGCCTTATCAATGGAATCACGCATGACAGTGTGCAATATGTCGATTGAGGCCGGCGCACGAGCAGGTTTAATTGCGCCAGATCAAACTACATTTGATTACATCAAGGGCAAGCCTCACGCTCCAGAAGATTTTGATTCCGCTGTCGCATATTGGAAAACTCTCTTCACTGATAGTGATGCCGTATTTGATGTTGAAGTTAACATAGATGCACACACCTTGGAGCCTTTTGTTACGTGGGGAACCAATCCCGGTCAAGGCGCATCGCTGAGTTCGAGTGTTCCAAATCCTGCAGATATTAAAGATGAAGAGGCGCGTGGAGCTGCCGAGCGTGCATTGGTTTATATGGGTCTTGAGGCGGGAACACCCCTTAAAAACATAGCCATTGACACTGTTTTCTTGGGCTCATGCACTAATGGTCGAATCGAAGATTTACGTGCTGCAGCCGATGTCATCAAGGGAAAGAAGATTGCATCAACCCTTCGCATGTTAGTTGTTCCAGGTTCTGCCCGAGTGCGCCTTGAAGCAGAGTCCGAAGGCCTAGATAAAGTGTTTATCGATGCTGGAGCCGAATGGCGCAACGCGGGTTGTTCCATGTGTCTTGGCATGAATCCAGATCAATTAGCAGTTGGCGAGCGATCTGCATCGACGTCAAATAGAAACTTTGAAGGTCGTCAAGGCAAAGGTGGTCGTACCCACTTAGTCAGTCCACTCGTTGCCGCAGCAACTGCGCTGCGTGGAACTCTTTCATCACCGGCAGATTTGTAAAGGGGCTGTTAGATAAAATGGAAAAATTTATTTCACACACAGGCACTGCAGTTCCGCTTCGCCGCAGCAATGTTGATACCGACCAGATAATTCCTGCCGTATATTTAAAGCGTGTAACACGCAGTGGCTTTGAGGATGGTCTATTTGCAGCGTGGCGCAATGATCCAGAGTTCGTATTAAATCAACCTGCTTACAAAGCTGGCACAGTGTTGGTAGCTGGAGCCGATTTTGGAACCGGATCATCGCGCGAGCATGCAGTATGGGCCTTGCAAAATTATGGTTTCAAAGCCGTGATATCTAGCCGCTTTGCCGATATCTTCCGTGGCAACTCGCTCAAAGGCGGATTGCTGACTGTGATCATTAATCAAAGCGATGTCGAAGCTTTGTGGCTGGCTATTGAGGCCGATCCAACAACGAAGGTATGCGTTGACCTTGAATCTCGAACGGTCAGCTACAACAACGTGGTTCTACCCTTTGACATCGATGATTACACCCGCTGGCGTCTGATGGAGGGTCTTGATGACATCGGCTTAACCGTCAAACACGTTGATACCATCACTGAGTTTGAGAAATCTCGGGCCGCACATAAACCTGCGACGCTGCCTATTCGCACCTGAGCAAAAGTGAGCGTAAATCACTGTTTTCTGCCTTAGTTAATGGCCGAAAATATCAACTCTCAAGGCTGAATTGAGAGTTTTGTGAGCGTAAAACAAGGGTTTTTCGTTGAGTATAGAAAAAATAAAAATGCGACACGCCTGCATTAATAGCGTAAAACCCCTATAAATAAGCGTAAGTTTGTTAACACGTTAAGCAAATGCTTAACATTTACGCGTAATAAGGGGATTTCAATGAATAAGGCCCAATTCATTGCGGCGTTGGCACCACACTTCAACGACAGCAAGAAGGAAGCAGCTCACGCTGTAGATATCGTTTTTGACACAATCGTTCGTAACCTACACAAGGGCGAAGATGTCATGATTAACGATTTCGGTAAGTTCAAGAAGGTTGATCGCAAGGCACGTATGGGTCGTAACCCATTCACCGGCGAGACAATCAAGATCAAGGCTTCAAAGAAGGCTCGCTTCCTACCTGCAAAGG
>JBMOET010000020.1:0-20872 GCA_049314595.1 Candidatus Planktophila sp.
ATTTCAGCGGATTGACCATCACGAATACTTGTAGCAAGTCCCAAAAGTTCAGGGTCTTTGCTCTTAGATAACGCTAATTGTGAAATATCTATAGCTTGTTGGTGATGTGGAATCATCATCTGTAAAAACATCACATCCGCACCACTTAGTTGTAAGGATGCCTCTTTTTCATGTGAATCCATCATCTCATGCATCCCAGATGAGCCCTGGTCTCCATTACGTGCCATACCCATTCCCACAATTACTGCAAGCATCGCAACAATAATTACTAGAAATATTCCTGACTTCTTATCGATAGTGATCTGCATGAGTCACTCCTCAAATGTGTTTGCCGGCAGTTGAGTATAAAGTCTGGCAATTACCACCGCACCATGAAGCTTTGGCCAGACATGCCTCACATACAGTATGAGTGCTAGCGCGCAGCGGCAAAGCCTAGTCTGATGTCGTTCTTAATGTCCTCAATATTTTCAAGGCCAATACTCACGCGCACCATTCCGGGAGTAATTCCAGCTTTAATCTGCTCTTCAGGGTTGAGCTGCGAATGAGTAGTAGATGCTGGGTGAATAACAAGAGAGCGAACGTCTCCAATATTTGCGACATGGCTAAAGAGTTTTAAACCTTCAACAAACTTACGCCCAGCTGGTGCTCCACCTTTGAGTTCAAATGAAAAGACTGCGCCAGCACCTTTCGGAGCGTATTTCTTAGCTGTTGCATTCCATGGCGAAGATGGCAGACCTGCATAACTAACATGGGCAACCTCTGGTTGCTTTTCTAACCACTCCGCTAATACTTGCGCGTTTTGTAAATGTCGATCCATACGCAGATTCAAAGTCTCTAAGCCGTGGGCTAACAGCCAGGCATTAAATGGTGATACTGATGCGCCAATATCGCGTAGAAGTTGCAACCGTGCTTTGAAAATATAGGCAAGGTTGGCACCAAAAGTCCCATTCACACCCAATGTCGTGGCATAGACAAGATTGTTATAGCTGGCATCAGGCTGATTAAAGCCGGGGAACTTTTCCGGATCCTTCGCAAAATCGAAGTTGCCTGAATCAACAATCGCCCCGACCATTGCATTGCCATGGCCTGATAAGAACTTAGTTGCCGAGTGCGTAACGATATCGGCGCCGTATTCAAAGGGTTTTGTGACATATGGTGTCGCAATAGTGTTATCAACTATCCACGGCACTCCTGCCTCATGTGCGATTTTTCCGATGGCCTCAATATCTAGTACTGCTCCAAGTGGGTTTGAAATACCTTCACCAAAGAAAGCCTTTGTATTAGGACGAACTGCACTGCGCCAAGCATCCATATTTCCAGTGTCATTAATAAACGTAACTTCGATACCGTATTTAGGAAGTGTGTAATTAAAGAGATTAAATGTTCCCCCGTAAACATTGGAGCTTGAAACAATATGGTCCCCCGCTTGGGCAACATTCATTATTGCAAAGGCTGTTGCTGCCATGCCTGAAGCAACTAACAATGCAGCCACTCCACCTTCAAGGGCAGCTATACGTTGTTCAACGGCATCTTGAGTTGGATTGTTGATGCGCGTATACACATTGCCTGCTTCGGCGATTCCAAAAAGATTTGCCGCATGTTGCGTATCGCGAAACTGATAGGCGGTCGTTTGATAAATTGGTAGAGATCGTGAACCAGTAGTTGGATCAGGAGATTGCCCAGCATGGATTTGAAGAGTTTCAAAAGCCCAATCATTGTTTTCGCTCATGCCCTTTACTCTTTCGCACCTGCGTACAAATTACAAGGACTTAGAGTTAATTAATTACTGCATAAGCAATCAATAAAGCACCGAAGGTGAGTGCGAGCACTTGGCTAACTCGTGTACTTAAAACCTTCATCATCGAAGGTACCAACGTAGATAAAAGTAAAACTGCACCGGGGATTATTATGGTCACGCTGTGTGCCAATACGCCGCCTTGGCCGCTTTGATAACGTAAGTTAATCAGTCCAATTGCAACGAGCAGATATCCGCCCATTCTGTAGTTATTAATAAGGTTGCTTTTCATAGCTTTAGCTCCTAACGATAGAAATGGGGTGCCGATTTCTCAGCACCCCATCTTCAATGTACGTAATTAGTGATCTTCCTTCATGCCTTCTGCTAACGACTTCATGCGTGCGATCTTCAAAATCGTAAGACCGAATACGCATTTAGCGAGAATGTCAGCGATTGTGTATCCAACTTGTACGCCAACAAACTGACCTGCAGATGCCATGCCATCTCCCATACCCAGAATGTAGGAAACTGGATAGACACCCCATGTAGCAACAAGCAACAGACGCAAGCGACCAACGGTCTCTGCAACCCCTGCTGGTTGATTATCGAGTGATTTGCCAAGTTCTACAAAGAGTACGTAGAGGATGTATAAAAATGGAATTGTAGATAGGACACCATATAGAACCTGAGTGTTCTGATCGCTTGAAATTTCGCCTGGGTAACCAAGGGCGATCATTGCAGCTGATGCTGGAACAAGACGCATGATCAGTGAGCGAGAAACTGCTTTGGCTAGGGCTAGTACGGCAACAACTTCAACTAGAAGTAGTGGCACGGTAAGTAGCCAGTCCACATAACGATAGGCCTCGTTGAATGAACCCTGAGCACCTGAAATGTTTACAGTCATGTCTGTCGAAGACTCATTGAATGAGTTGAAGATTCGCATGTAGTGATAACCGGCGATGAATGTAACCATCGATGACATGACTAGTGCATTGCGATATTTAGCTAATACGCGCTGTTGTGAAACGAGCGTGTACACCGTGCAGACAAGCATAGAAACTAGTCCAAACGAA
Source organism: Candidatus Planktophila sp. (assembly GCA_049314595.1). Classification (GTDB taxonomy): domain Bacteria; phylum Actinomycetota; class Actinomycetes; order Nanopelagicales; family Nanopelagicaceae; genus Planktophila. Next base: position 2,809 of record JBMOET010000020.1, read on the forward strand.
AATACGTTATAGACCAGATTCCATTGATTACTATCAAGTTTCAGCATTGACTTATGCCTCCGTGTGTTGACTTGATGCAAAACTCTTTTGAGTTCTGCAGCCTTGGATTAAGTGGAGACCTCGAGGAGCTCCATTGGCCATCGGTGAGATAATTGTGAGTTACTTGAGAGGTTCTCGCATCTTGAAATGAGTAATGCCTGAACCAAATTGCCCCGTCATTACAGGGCTATCTGGTTCAGGCATGTACTTTTAGAAGGGTTAGTTTCCGTCCCAATTAGCCATCTCAACTGCAAAGGGATCAAGACCCATTGGTCCAATCTTTAGTGCATATGTGTGGAATTTCTTCATATTAAAAGCTGAACCAAGGCGGGTTCGTGCATCTTCACGCGCTTGCATCCAGACGCGCTCTCCCACTTTGTAAGAAATTGCTTGCCCTGGCCAGCCTAAGTAGCGATCAGTTTCACTGCGTGAATGATCCTCATCAAGTAAAGCCTGCTCATTGAGAAGTTTGCGCGAGCTTTGCGCATTCCACACATTTCCATCGAAGTCGGTATAGCCAAGGTGCATTCCAATATCTACAACGATGCGTGCTGCGCGTAGGGCTTGTGCTGATAGATAGCCCATTTCAATTCCTGGCTCATCAAATGCTCCAAGTTCATTCATGAAGCGTTCCGCGTAGAGCGCCCACCCTTCACCATAACCACTAATCCATGCAGCAGTACGCTGAAAACGGGTTAAGCGATCCTTCTCTACGGTGACAGTTCCAACTTGTAAGTGGTGACCAGGTACAGCTTCGTGGTACCACGTTGACACTAAGTGCCAACTACTGACTTCTTCTTTACCGAGCATTGGAATCCATGTCGTACCCGGGCGTGACAAGTCCTCTGATGGACCGTTGTAATACGGGGCTGATGCGCTGCCTTCAGGAGCTAAGCGAGCTTCACATACCTTGATGCGCTCATCGATTTCGAAGAACTCTCCATCCATGCGCTTGATTGCCGCATCTGTGAAATCTTGGAGGAACTTAATGACATTCTCGCCGCCTTTGATGACGTACTTAGGATCATTATCTAAAGCATCTGCAACTTCACGCAGAGTCTTTGCACCAGGCTTAATTAGATCTGCTAATTGCCACATACGATCGTTAATAGCTTTTAGATCGGCCATTCCCCATTCATATGTTGCACGAAGATCTAACTTCGCACCTGTGAAATAGCGTGACCACACGGCATAGCGCTCGGCGCCAACGGCATCATTGGGGTTAGCAATTGGCAGATAATCGTTCTTAAGTGCAAGTGCAGTTGCAGCCGATGATGTTTCAGCTAACTGTGCCGCCTCATGTATTGCTGGGTACTTTCCATCTGGATCAAAGTTCTTTGCCATCTGGCTGTATCCGCCAGTGGCATAGCTCTCTAACTGCTCAATAACTCCCTTGACCTGACGCTGAGCAGTTGTCTTACCGTTCTTTGCAACTGTAAGAATGGTCTCCATCCACTGCTTGTGTGCAGTATCGACTGCAGCTAAACGCTTAGCAATATTGTCAAAATCTTGAGCAGATTTCTTTGGCATTAATTCAAAGATTGATCGAATACTCGATGGCGGTGAACGGAGAACATTCCATAGGACAAAAGCTTCTTGGCTATCGTGTAGTTCAAGTCCGGACTCAAGACGTTCAGTCATAACGGTCTTAGCGATTCGATCAATCTCATCGCCTGGCTTGAGCGCAGCCAATTTACGCAACGTTCCGCGGGTTAACTCTGCTTTTGTCTCAGCAGCTGCAATTGATAAATCATCTAATTTGTCTTGGTTTAAGCCGATGCCTAGATGGGTACAGTTCATTGGACTCAAGGCCGCTACTTGATCGATGTAAGCATCGCTGATTTCGAAGATTTCTGATCTATATGTCATTGGCTATTCTTATCAGCGCTTCTGCGCTTTGTCGATAGATATGCTTGTGAAGTGATACTGAGCCAGCTGCGAGAATTGAGTGCGCACCGCGGATTCGTCAACTTAGTTGGAGCCCGTTTTATATCCAACATCGGTAATGGGCTCTCCCCCATTGCTTTGGCCTATGGAACGTTAAGTCTTGCTGGTGCAACGGGAAAAGATTTAAGTTTTGTGATGTCTGCACGGATTTTTCCAATGATTGCCCTGATGCTATTTGGTGGAGTTATCGGTGATCGATTTAGGCGAAACCGTATCGTTGGTGGTGCGGATATGTTGGGAAGTCTCTTCGTGGCAGTAAGTGCAATCTCCTTTATCTTTGGTTTTGCTTCGGTGCCACTTCTCGTTTTCATGGGACTTCTTTTCGGCGTCCTCAATGCCTTGTGGTGGCCAGCGATGTCAGGCGTGTTGCCGGCGTTGCTTCCAAAAGAGAAGCTAAAAGATGGAAACGCCGTCGTCGGTTTATTAAGCAATCTCGGATATGTTATTGGTGCGCTGATGGGCGGAGCGTTAGTTACATTCTTTGGATCTGGTTGGGCTCTCTTGATTGATGCGCTTTCATTCTTTGCTGCCGGAGTCCTAGTGTGGAATCTGGATGTGCCTGCAATGGAAAAACGCGAACGTACATCCATCTTTAGCGAACTAAAAGATGGCTGGTTTGAATTCAAATCTCGTTCATGGACTGTAGCTATGGTCGTTGCTTTCATCGGAATTAACGCTTGTTTCGAGGCTTTGGTCCAAGTTCTGGGTCCTCTGGCATTTAACAAAGACTCTAACGGGCCTCGCAACTGGTCTTTTCACTTAGCTGCACTTACCGCGGGTATGATTTGCGGCGGTGTGATTGCACTAAAAGTTCATTTAAAGCGACCACTGTTATTTGTCATGATTGTCATCGCAATATCTGCGGTCTGGGATTTTTCTTTAGCGTTGAGTTCTCCGCTTCTTATAACTTTAAGTAGTGCTTTTGTGGCTGGAATTGCAATTGAGATTTATTACGTTAACTGGAGCACCACCATGCAGTCCCATATTCCCGAAGAGTCATTTTCTAGAGTTAACGCCTACGATGCTTTCGGCTCATTTGCTTTGGCACCTCTTGGAATTGTCATTGCTGGGCCACTAGCCATGTACTACGGGGTACATACTGTCTTGTGGATTACCGGAGGGGTGACTTTTATTAGTGCTCTTCTGGCGCTCAGTGTGAAATCGGTACGAAACCTTAGGTAGCAGCAAAATTGTCAAAGGGGCGTAGGCTTGGCTTATGAGCGAACAGCCAATAGCGCCGCCAAAATTACGGGGCTGGTTTCACTTAGGTGCAACTCCAGTTGTAATTATAGCTTCACTCGTTCTATTCATTTTAAGCAAGTCATCACTTAAATTTGCCGTTGCTATTTATTCGGTCACTGCAATTATGTTGTTCAGTGTCTCTGCCGTTTATCATCGCGTCCCTTGGACTCCTTCTAAGAAAAAGATTTGGCGCCGTTGGGATCATGCCAATATCAATTTACTAATTGCGGGTTCTTACACACCGTTTGCAGTTGCATTATTGGAAGGTCGCAGTCGCGACATTCTCTTACTCGTTGTTTGGATTGGTGCAGCCGCAGGAGTTGCAATGCGAGTTTTTTGGTTGGGCGCACCACGTTGGCTTTATGTTGCTAACTACTTGCTTCTTGGTTGGGTCGCACTTGCATACATGCCACAGCTTTATCGCGCCGGTGGATTGTGGGTCTTGCTGCCAATTGTTATAGGTGGCCTGTTCTACTCAGTTGGGGCGATTTTCTATGCGCTCAAACGCCCGGGTAAAACCGCGAACTACTTTGGCTTTCATGAGCTATTCCATATATTTGTACTGGCAGCGTGGATTTCACAGTATGTTGCGATTTCGGTGGCGATTTACAGTAAGTAAGGCCTTGCTCTAACCTAAGGCTCTAGATTCGCGATTAGTGAGGTGTGTAATGGCTGAGAAGAACTCCTTCCTTAACTGGGTCGGATTTAAGGGTGATGAGCCCAATGCGCCATCTTCGGTTGATCGCATTCGTGAACTTGAATCCCAATTAGCCGACTTGCGCTCTCGTCGCGACATTACTGGTTTAACTAAAGAAGAGTTTGAGATTTTAGCAACTGAGACTGCAATGGCCATGATTAAATCGGCGCAAGCTCGTGAGAGCAAGGCTCATTCGATTTCTTCACGCTTGGTTGCAGAAACTAATCGAATTACCAAAGAAGAGATTGATGCTGCCGATACAAAGGCTCGCTCAATATTATCTGGAGCCGAATCTCGCGGCCGTAAATATATTCAAACTGCCGAGGAAGAAGCAGCGCAGCTTGTAGCAGAGGCAGAGGCAGAGGCCGAGGCACTGATTGAAACGAGAAAGCGCGAAGCGGCGTCCCTTGCCACGCAGGCACGCCGCGAAGGCGAACGTATCGTTGGTGAAGCCACTGCAGAAGTTTCCAATTATCGCCAATGGTTAAACGGTGTGATGGGTGAGGCCGAACGTTTATATAAAATACAGACACAGTCATTAGATGCCGCCGAAGGTGCGATTCGTCAATCTAGGTCTCGCCTTGATTCAGCGTTTACTCGCCTGGCAGATCTGCAAAAAAGTGTTATCGAAAACTTGAATCCCGATGACACGATTATTGACGCCGGACCAATCAAAGTTTCAAGTGAGCGCACAAAAGTTGCTATCAGCGCTCCCAATAAAGCAGCGAAGAAGCCGGTCAAAAAAGCCGCAGCTAAGAAGGCAGTTGCAAAGAAAACTTCTCGACCTAAGTAGTTAATGCATGGCCACTGCCCGCGGAATCCGATACATCCCTGCCATCGATGGCTTGCGTGCAGTTGCAGTAGTTGCCGTGATGCTTTATCACTTGGGCTTCTCTTGGATTCCGGGAGGCTTTCTCGGAGTTGATCTCTTCTTTGTTATCTCAGGTTATGTAATCACCCGACTGCTTCTCGATTCAATCGCACGTAGCGGTGGGCTAGATCTTCGTGCTTTCTATAAGGCTCGAATTCGACGTTTACTTCCGCCACTTGCCTTCATGATCATCGCAACCAGTATCTATATCGGTATCTGGGCGCCAGAGACTATGCGTCGATTTGTCACGGACTCACCATTTGCTCTTCTTGGTGGAATGAACTGGTGGCTAGTCTTTCGACATACCGATTACTTTGATTCCATCGCCAGGCCCCCGCTCTTGCAACACACCTGGTCACTTGGGGTAGAAGCCCAGTTCTATTTAGTGTGGCCCTTAATCCTTCTTTTAGTGCTTCGCTATTTTGGCAAAAATAGAATTCCTGGGGCTGCTTTATTTATCGCCGCCGTGTCAGGAATCGCCTTGCTGGTCGTCTCATTTCAAGTCGATGCCGCAAGCGCTTCGCAGATTAGCCATGTGTACTTCGGCACCGATACACATAGCATCGGGCTATTTCTGGGTGCAGCTTTGGCCGTAAGTTGGATTCCACAAAACCTTAAAGAGAGCGTAAATCAACGGGCTCAAGATTTTATCGATGGCATCGGAATCTTTGGCTTTATAGGAATGATCGCAACCTTCCTTTTTATCAATGAAAATGATCCAACACTTTATAAACTTGCTTTTCCACTCGCTGGAGTATTTGGTTGCGCAATCATTACCTCAATCGTGCATCCTGCTTCTAGATTTGCGCCAATACTTAGTAGCAAAGTAATGGTCTGGATCGGAGAGCGTTCATACGCAATCTACTTATGGCACTGGGTTGTATTTCAAGTAACTCGGCCAAGTGTTGATCTTGAAGGTTCAACATGGGCCCTGTTTATGCTTCGAATTCTTATTGTCTTCGCACTGGCCGATATTTCACTTCGTCTAGTGGAGCTTCCAATTCGAAGCGGCTTGGTTGAATACTGGTTTAAGGGAATGAAGTATCGGACTAAGAAAGTTCAGCTACGACAGAAATCAATACTTGGACTTGCAGCAACTTTTGTTGTAATTACTCTGAGCGCAATCAGTGTTCATGCAATTGATCAAAGTGATCGTGCAATGGCGTTAGTAAAAGCCGAAATCAACCAACCTGTCGAAATGTCACCGCGGGTAGATGTGCCAACGAATGCTCCTGGACTATGGGTTACGGGAGATTCGGTGATTCTTGGAATTCGCCATGAGTTGGATTCACGTCAGCACATTTCCCTCATTAACGCCCGCGTTGGACGCCAGGCCCCTGAACTCATAGATGTGATGACTCATGACAAATTGAATATGGCTGGTGCACCAGTAATTTTTAACTTAGGTAACAATAATAAGTTGACTGAGGCGCAAGTCATCTCGATCTTCGAAGAAGTCAAAGATCAGCCACAAATCATTGTGGTTAATACGGCCGTGCCACGAGGGTGGCGCGATGAAAACAACGCTCTCATTGCTAAATACAGCCTTCAATACGGCGCTGTCGTGGTGGACTGGGCGGCAATCTCCTTTGGCCATCCTGAGTATTTTGCTCCCGATGGCGTGCACTTAGTGCCTGCCGGAGTTCGTGCATACGTTGATGCCATCACACTTCATCTTTCGCAAGCGTGAGAAAAAAATAAACCCCCACGAATTTCGTGAGGGTTTATTTAATTAAACTTTACTTAAACTCACCCGGGATTCCAAAGACTGTTGCGGATGCGCTTTGACCATCTGAGTAAACAGATGAAACTCGGAATTGAGTCCATCCAGTATCTGAGTTCTTAGTGACGTTCTGAGTAAGTTGATCAGCTGGAACAGTTGCGATCGTTGTCCAATCGCCAGCGCCATTTGTACGAATCTCAACGTTGTATCCAGTCAAGCCATCCGTAGCAGTTGGTGCAACCCAGCGAAGTTTCAATCCATCTGCGCTTGCCAGCGCTACAAACTTTGATGGCGCTTCAACTACAGCAACTGCTGCAGTCTCAGTTGGCGTTGCAGATGCTGATGCAGATTCGCTTGGCTCTGCAGATTGCGACATTGATGGTGCAGGTGCTGCATCATCGTTTTCGTTACCTGACTTTGACCACACTATTGCAGCCAGAATTACGATTCCTGCTACAACTAAAAACATTACGCGTCCTGAAGCAGATTGTTTAGGGGCTGCAACTGGCTTAGCTGCAATTGCTGGCTTGGCTGCAACTACAGGTACAACTGGTGCTACTGGTGTTGAAACTCTTATTGGCGCTGACTTCTTTACAGCGCGCTTTGCAGGTGCCTTCTTGGCAACCTTCTTAGCAGTGCGCTTTGCAGGTGCCTTCTTGGCGACCTTCTTTTTAACTGCAGCTTTCTTAGCGGTTGATTTTTTAGCAATGGCCTTTTTAGCTGTGCTCTTCTTAGTCGCGCTCTTTTTTACTGCGCGCTTAGCAACGGCCTTCTTGGCGACCTTCTTTTTAGCAACAGTCTTCTTAGCCGCGCTCTTCTTAGCGACCTTCTTAACTGTGCGCTTTGCAGGTGCCTTCTTAGCGACCTTCTTTGCTGCGGTCTTCTTCTTTGCGGCCACAATTACTCCTTGGATAGCGGTGCGCACGTAAGTAACGCACGTCGATAGGACAAGGCTACCCCAGGCCTTCCAGCATTTGTATGACTTGCGGTGCTAAAGAGCGCAGTGATTTTCCTCTGTGGCTCACCGAATCCTTTTCCTCTGCACTCATTTGAGCCGATGAAATAGACATTCCGAGCGGTGCAAATATGGGGTCATATCCAAAGCCATGATCCCCGATTGGCGCATGCAGAATTCGGCCATGAAAAAGCCCCTCTGCAACGACTTCACGGCCATCGGGCATGACTAGTGCGGCTACACAGGTGAAGTGCGCTCCTCGTTTTTCGTCGGGAATATCCCGCAGCTGGCTCAAGAGTTTTTCTAAGTTAGCTACATCGTTGCCGTGTGCACCCGCCCAGCGAGCCGAAAGAATTCCAGGTGCACCATCTAGTGCGTCAACACACAAACCTGAATCATCAGATATCGATGGCAAGCCAGTCATTGCCGCCGTGTATCTAGCCTTCAGAAGTGCGTTTTCTTCAAACGTATGTCCGGTCTCATCAACATCGACTAAATCTGGAAACTTATCAAGGCCGATTAGATCAATTTCTCCTGGCGCTAAACTCTCGAGAATTCTACGAAACTCGACAACCTTTCCCTGATTGCGTGTTGCCAGAACTAATGAGTGCGTCATAAATAAAAGCTCTAAGGATTATTTCGCTAGGACGGCTTTTTGAAGTGCGCTCAACTCTGCGCATCCAGCTACTGCAAGATCTAGGAGTTGATTCAAAAGTTCGCGATCAAAGGGTTCACCTTCTGCAGTTCCTTGAACTTCAATGAAGCGGCCATCGCCAGCCACGACAACGTTCATATCTGTTCCCGCACGGACATCTTCTTCATAACAAAGATCTAGCATCGGAACTCCATCGATGATTCCAACACTGACGGCTGCCACTGAATCGCTGAGTGGATCTGCTGTGGATTTAATGTGTCCTTGACTCTTGGCCCAAGTGATTGCATCGGCTAATGCAACGTATGCACCGGTAATTGCTGCAGTACGTGTGCCGCCATCGGCCTGTAAAACATCGCAGTCAATCACAATTGTATTTTCACCAAGCTCTTTTGTATTAACGATTGCACGTAGTGAGCGTCCAACAAGGCGTGAAATCTCTTGTGTACGACCCCCTAGCTTTCCCTTTACGCTTTCACGATCAGAGCGGGTATGAGTTGCGCGCGGCAACATTGCATACTCTGATGTGACCCACCCTGTTCCGCTGTCTTTTAACCAGCGAGGAACTCCGGGTGAGAATGAAGCAACGCACAATACGCGTGTCTTACCGAACTCAACTAGAACTGAGCCTTCTGCATGATCTAGCCAGCCACGAGTGAATTTAATGTCGCGCAGGTCATTAACTTCTCGCCCATCATTGCGTGCCATGTTGTGCTCCTAATTGCCTAGTTAATTTATTTCTAGAGATCTTGATGCTCTACTCGAGTTACTTCTGGTCCTAGAAAACGGCGGGCCAAACTTTCAAAGGCCTTGGCATCACCAGTTGCTAAGAATTTATGTGTTGGGGGCGAACTTTGTTGAGCCCGTAGCTGATTAGTTTCGACCAAAGTTCGATATAAATCCTTAGCCGTTTCTTCGGCGCTTGAAACAAGGGTGACGCCTTCACCCATTACGTATGAGATCACACCGGTTAGGAGCGGGTAATGAGTGCACCCTAGAACTAATGTGTCCACGTTATCGGCCATTATTGGCGCTAAATAATCACGTGCAATCTTTGTGATTTCTGATCCAGATGTTTCACCGCGCTCTACAAACTCAACAAAAAGCGGGCAGGCGATTGAAGTAATATGAAGTTGAGGTGCGGCGGCAAATGCATCTAAGTAAGCAGCTGAATCGATTGTTGCACGGGTACCGATAACGCCGATATTGCCAGTGCGCGTTGCAGATACCGCGCGTCGAACAGCAGGTTGAATAACTTCAATTACTGGCACTGAGTAACGCTCACGTGCATCGCGCAACATTGCAGCACTGGCCGTATTGCAGGCGATCACAAGTGCTTTTACGCCTTGTTCAACTAAAAAATCCAGTGACTCTAAAGCGAATTCACGTACCTCGGCAAGTGGTCGTGGTCCATAAGGGCCACGAGCTGTGTCGCCTATGTAGAGTGTGGATTCATTAGGAAGTTGATCCAAAATAGATCTGGCAACGGTCAACCCACCTACTCCTGAATCAAATATTCCAATCGGGGCATCACTCACGGCGCTAAGCCTACCCTGCGATATACATATCTATAGAGCTTGATCCATCAATGCCAGAATCAAACTCTCTTGTAACCAACCCAGCCAGCTATACACGGCATAAACACCGCGGAGTGGGTCATCAGGTGCCAAAATCTCTAACTCTTCATGGCTTGTCTCTTCAACTCTTAATCGAACACCGAGCGCTAAACGAATGTCATTAATCGCACCTAGCCATGCATTAGCACCTTCGTGATCGACTTCGACACAACCATCTGGCGAACTCTTTAAATCAATTCGCATAGACATTGCATGCGCAGTTTTCTTTGCCCGCAGAGTTGCTTCGGTATATCTGCGAAACTCAGATGCATCGACTTGATCGGCATATGCATTAGGCAATAAGCGAAGCAAAACTTCATCATCTGGCGGTGAATCGTGACTGGTAATTCCAACCATTGCAGCAAGTGGGTCGGTGCTGTGGTGATCTTTGCGTTCACCCAGCAGTTCAATTATCTGCTCAACTAAATTTACTAATACTTCACTCTCAGATTCCAAGAACTCTGCTACAAATGCATTGTCACCATGGCGTCTAAAGCCGGTTTGACGCTCTTCGGATTCTTGGCTCATATATTTTGATCTTCACGTTGAAGTGTTGCCCAAAGTCCGTATTCATGCAGGCGCGCGACGTCATGTTCCATCTCTTCACGGCTGCCGCTTGAAACGACGGCTTTACCCTCGGTGTGAACTTTCATCATTAGTTCGTGTGCTTTTTCTTTAGTAAAGCCAAAAAGCTCCATTAATACGTAGGTTACATAGCTCATAAGATTAACTGGGTCATCCCATACAATTGTTATCCAGGGTCTATCAATTCTAAAGATTTCTTTAATCTCTTCATCTATCTTCTCATCCAGCTTTACCATGGTTAACGCACCACTATCGAAGGCTCTGAAGAGAGAATTGATTCGGAGCCAACAAGACTTAGTGCTCGCACTGTGATGACACCTCTCTTGACTTCACTTAATGTAAGTGTGAACTCTCCATTTGAATCTGTCACGCTCTCTTTACCTATATTTTGCCACTTCCCCGCGATGAATCTCTGTAGTTGTACTTTTTGCCCAGCAATTGAGGGGTGCAGATTTCCGCTTATGAGTATTGCGCTACCGTGCAGCGCACTTGTCGGAGCTTTGATTAGAAGTTTTGGTGTAACTGTAATCGCAACCTCTGCGCTCACTGAGTCCGAGCGCTCCCACGTACCATCTGTTACGAGTCGAAAAGTGGCATTAGTGCCTAGAGTTGCCGGAACAAACACCACACCTGCAGCATCGGTTGTTAATTCAGCGAATGCAGACCACGCACTTTGGCTAGTCCGTCTGATTTGTACATGAACATTCAAACCTGAAATTGGTGTTCCATCCTTTAGCGCGATCTGGCCTTTGAGAGTAAAGATTTCACCATAATTTATTCGACCATCTGTTGAGCCATCAAGGCTTGCAGTGCTGACAACAGTTTCCGGCGCTGTATCGAGTGCAACGCTGCGCATTGCAGTTGTTGCCGTTGGATCTTCCATTCCAAGAGTCCAGAGTGCAACACCACCTAATTGATACTTTCCAACTAGCTTTGTTCTTTCAGAATAACTGCGATCATTTTGATACCACACTGTTCGAGCGACACTGCAGGTTGTGGATGCACCTTTAGCAGTTAGTCCATTGAACACTTTTGTATATGAATAAGTTGCTTCACTAAATTTTTCATCGAAGGTAGGAGTTGCTCCATCAATTATCGCTTTGGCTGCGGCGTAGTTCATCTTAAATGTTGCCGCTTTAGCGCCTCCAATGAGTCCTGGTGGCGCTGAAACTGGACACGTACCCTTTACCGCCGTAATCCAATCTCTGCCGTATCCGGGCAGGCCAATAAATACTTTTGAAGATGCCATGATGCTGATTGCATACTGCAAAGTTTTTTCTGTCCAGCTTATGGGGCCAATAGGACCGGGCTTTGCAACCGAATAGTCATACGTCATTATGCGCAAGCGATCAATACTAGATGCGATTTCTGCCCACGAATAAACCGTATAGCCCTTTGCTTTTTCACTGGGATTAAATGCATATGGGGTTGAAACTGATAGTAGTTTTTGTGATGCATGCAGTGCAACACTTAACTCTTTAATAAATAGAACCCAATTTGGTGCGGTCTTGGCCCACGTTGTGGTGCCATCCACAAAAGCAAAACCTTCAAAATCTAAATCAATTCCATCGAAGTTGTTTATATTTACCAGATCTACAATCGATTTCACGATAGTAGTGCGGGTTGCAGAGTTAGCTAAATACCCAGAAAGAACTAACTTCGCAGTTCCATCAGTCATCGTTGGAATTATTTTCACGCCAGACTTGCGCATGAGGCACAGAGCATCAGCCATCGGCCATGAAGGATTACCAGTTGAATAATCATCACGAATAAGCGTTGGGCTTTTTAGTGTGTACCAAAAAGGCGTTACTTCTTTCATCAAATCCTTATTTGTAAATAGATACGATGAATTGAGAGCTGCGATATCTTCGGGTGAATACTCAATTGGCTCACATGTCACTGGCGCACTAGGTAAAGCTGCGTCAGTAATGGGTAACTTCTTGATAAATGGCATAACCGTTCGCACTGAATAATATGGAATCCAGCCGCTCACTATTTTTCTCGGCTGCTTATCATCGGCCTGAGCCAGACCATGTATAGATAAAGTTATAACTAGAGCCATTGAAAGCGCGATTGAAAACGAACGCCTCATTGCTATGAATCTTCAGGAGCTGGCTTGAGGCCGGCGTAAATCTCTTTACATGTAGGGCAGATGGGGTATTTCTCTGGATCTCGTGATGGGGTCCATTTTTTCCCACACAATGCACGCACTGATTTGCCAGTTACGGCCGACTCAACAATCTTCTCTTTTTTCACATAGTGCGCAAAGCGATCATGGCCGCCATCATCTTCTTCAAGGACAGGTCGAGATAAGAGGTCAGTACTACCTTCGGCCTCGTTACCTGATTTTCTAAAGATTCCCATGAGGTGGATAAGAATACCTGTGAGCGCGGCAAAACTACGGGTAGAATTCGCAAATGAAGGACTTACTGCGCACCCAAGATCTATGCCGAGCCGATGTTGAGCTTTTGCTGGATACTGCCGCCGATTTTGCGAAAAATCCCCTGCGCTCTAACACCGCATTGGCAAATAAAACCGTAGCCATTTATATGACTAAGCCTTCAACCCGAACTCGCCTGTCCTCCGAAACGGCAGTAGCCCATCTAGGCGGAACGCCAATATTTATCCGTGGTGATGAGTTACAACTTGGTCGTGGTGAAACTATTGCAGATACTGCACGAATTATTAGCGGCTACTGCAGTGCTTTAATTATTAGAACTTTCGCACAATCTGATGTTGACGAGCTCGGAGCGAATGCTTCGATTCCAGTTATTAATGCGTTAACCGATGATGATCACCCAACGCAGTTACTTGCCGATTGGCTAACAATTCGCGAACAGTTTGGAAAAGATATAACGGGTCGCAAATTTGTTTACTTAGGTGACGGCAACAACATGTCTCATGCATGGTTAATTATGGGTGCGATCATGGGTGCACATGTTGTCACTGCAACACCAACTGGTGCGTGGGCACCAGATTCACGTGTTGTAGAAATTGCACAAAAAATTGCACAACAAAGTGGCGGAAAAGTTGAAGTACTTCATGATCCAGAAGCTGCTGCTAAAGATGCGAGCGTTTTATACACTGATGTATGGATGTCTATGGGAGATCCTGACAATGAACGTGAAGAAAAAGTGCTGGCACTCTCACCATTTGCTGTAACAGAAAATTTAATGTCTCTGACACAAAAAGATTCAGTGTTTATGCATTGTTTACCTGCACATCGCGGTGAAGAGGTTGAGGCCTCTGTGATAGACGGAACAAGATCTGTTATCTGGCGTGAGGCATATCATCGCCGTACAACGATTCAATCTCTGCTTTACCACCTAGTAAATGGTGACCTTAAAGGATCCAACCACTAGTATTTGGCGCATGCGCATAGCCGTACCTAAAGAAATTCGTGATGGGGAAAAGCGCGTGGCGCTTGTTCCAGACATTATCAATAAATTAACTCGACTAGGTTTCGATGTTGTTATCGAATCTGGAGCCGGAGTTCACTCGCAAGCAACAGATGCTGATTACGTCAGTGCTGGTGCAACGATCTCGAACGGTGAAGTTCTCAGCGCCGCTGATGCCGTTTTATCTGTACAGCCTTTAACGCCAGCCCAGATGGCTACTTTGAAGAAAGGCGCAGTAACACTAAGTTTCATGTCACCCGTTACTGCAGTTGATTCAATTGATGCCGCTGTCGCTGCCGGAGTTACTGCATTTTCATTAGAACTAGTTCCACGTATTTCACGTGCTCAGTCGATGGATGCACTTTCTTCACAAGCTCTGTGCGCGGGTTATCGCGCCGCATTAGTTGGTGCCGAATTATCTCCACGCTTTTTCCCAATGCTCATGACTGCAGCAGGAACAGTTACACCTGCACAAGTCTTAGTTCTTGGTGCAGGCGTTGCAGGTTTACAAGCAATTGCAACTGCACGTCGCTTAGGCGCAGTTGTCTCGGCCTACGATGTGCGACCTGCATCGGCCGATGAAGTTCGCTCAATGGGTGCAGCATTTATTGAGTTAGAACTTGAAGCGCTAGAAGGCACTGGTGGTTATGCACGCGAAATGACCGAAGATCGTGCAGCACAACAGCAAGCACTTCTTACTCCATACATCGCAAAGTCACATGTAGTCATTACAACTGCAGCTGTACCTGGTCGCCAAGCTCCGCGCTTGATGACACAAGCGATGGTTGACTCAATGGCGCCCGGAACAATCATCATTGACTTAGCCGCTGAAACTGGTGGAAATGTTGAAGGCTCAAAGCCTGGTGAAATAGTTTCAACTGCCAATGGAGTTCGAATCTGGGGCGGCAAAGATGTTCCAAGTCAACTTCCATTCCACGCCTCATTCCTTTATTCACGTAACGTTGTGAATCTTCTTACTCTCTTTACAACAGCAGCAAAAGATGAAGCTGCCGTTGCATTTAACCTCGATTTTGAGGATGAAATCATTAATGGAGCCGCAGTAACGCATGGCGGATTACGTAGAAATGCGGGAGGTAAGTAAATGGAGCCGATTGCAGTTATTTCGATCTTCGTATTAGCGGTCTTCGTCGGGTTTGAAGTCGTATCTAAAGTCTCTTCCACGCTACACACACCGCTTATGTCGGGTGCTAATGCGATCCACGGAGTTATCTTGGTTGGCGCAATTATCGTGGCCGACCATAGTTCTACAAATTTGGAGCTCGGACTTGCGGTTGCCGCAATTGTTCTGGCGACTATCAACATGGTGGGCGGCTTCGTCGTTACCGATCGAATGCTTGAAATGTTCAAAGGAAAAAAGAAATGAGCCGCACTCTGTATGACCTCATTGGCCTAGCTGCTGGTGTCGCCTTCATCCTTGCCCTTAAAGGCTTGTCACATCCAAAGACTGCGCGTCGAGGAAACTTAATCGGCGCTTTTGGTGCAACGTTGGCAACAATCGTCGTTTTCTTCTTTGTTGTTGCACCTAAGACTGGAGTGGCTCACGCACTTCCACTTCATCACCTTGGTTGGATTCTTGGTGCGATGGCAGTTGGCTTAGCCATAGGTGTGCCAGCTGCTCGTAAAGTTGAAATGACTCAGATGCCACAACTCGTTGCACTATTTAATGGTGTTGGTGGCGGTGCAGCTGCACTCGTTGCTATCGTTGAATATCTGCACCTTGGTAATGAGGCAACAAAGGCCGAAGTTATCTTTACAGTGTTCACAGTAATCGTCGGCTGCGTCTCATTCAGCGGCTCGATTATTACCTTCATGAAGTTGCAAGAACTCATGACCACTCGCCCAGTTATTTTCCCAGCGGGCCGCTTTATTATTGCCGCCACTTTGGTGAGCGTTATAGGCGTCGGTGGTTGGGTTGTTGTAGCCCTTGGAACAACACCTCTGCTTGTTCTAGCTGCACTTTCACTTCTCTTTGGTGTGCTCTTTGTACTGCCAGTTGGTGGCGCAGATGTTCCAATTGTTATCTCACTATTGAACGCCTTCACTGGTTTAACTGTGGCAGCAAGTGGTTATGTGCTTGATTCAGTACTACTTATTATCGCTGGAACTTTGGTTGGCGCCTCAGGAACAATTCTGACGCGTCTTATGGCCGAGGCCATGGGTCGTTCACTCTTTGGAACTTTGTTCGGTGCATTTACCGCAAAGCCACAAGCTGCATCAGATTCTGCAGAAGAGCGTCCAGTGCGTTCAGGCTCACCTGATGACGTAGCGATCTTGCTGAACTATGCACGTCGTGTAGTAATCGTTCCGGGCTTTGGTTTAGCCGTTGCACAAGCACAGCACACAGTTCGCGAACTTGCAGACTTAATGATTTCTAAGGGCATTGATGTTGCTTATGGAATTCACCCAGTTGCAGGTCGCATGCCAGGACACATGAACGTTCTACTGGCTGAAGCAAATGTTCCTTATGATCAACTAGAGGAGATGGATGAGATTAATCCAACCTTTAGTCAGACCGATGTTGCAATTGTTATTGGAGCAAACGACGTAGTAAATCCAGCGGCAGAAAATACTCCAGGATGTCCAATCTATGGAATGCCGATCTTGAAAGTCGCTAACGCTTCTAACGTGATCTTCTTGAAGCGTTCGATGCGCCCAGGCTTTGCTGGAATCGAAAATGAGCTTTTGTATGATCCAAAGACAATGTTGCTCTTCGGAGATGCAAAGGCTTCATTAACCAAGGTTGTGTCAGCGCTTAAAGCTCTCTAACCAAGAGCTTTAAGTACGCAAAACTCATTTCCTTCGGGATCTGCCATGACAATCCAGGTTGTATCGGAATCATCTGATTGCCCGATTTCAATCTGTGTTGCTCCTATTTCTTCAAGGCGCCGAACTTCTTCCAGTTGATTCTCTGGGCGAAGATCTACATGCACTCTGTTTTTAGAGATCTTTGAATCAGGGGTTTTGATAAAGAGTAAATCTGGATAGCCATCAACGTTTTCCGCGCTCAGGTTCTTCTCAATGTAGGCCTCAGTATCTGTTGCACCGTCGCCAACTTTCCATCCCAGTGCCTGTGCCCAGAACTGTGCAAGGGCAATTGGATCGCGGCAGTCAATTGTTATGCATTGGATTTTTACCATATTCCAAGCGTAAAGGCTGCAGCCCGGGTAGGGAATAACGTTGAGCTTGCAGGTAGTTGAATCTTCAACTACCCTTGAGGTATTCACAAGGGAGTTGAGAATGCCTGCTGTAACCGTTGCCGATATAACTATTTTGCCCCGTGTCCATGAAGTTGCTGGCGCACGCGCACGTTCGGTGAAGAGTATTACTACCGCCCCACAAGGTTACGAGGGTGAGGGCTTTCCAGTTCGCCGAACATTTGCCGGAATCGATATGGCAGAGCTTGATCCATTCATCATGATGGATCAAATGGGTGAAGTTGAGTACGCACCGGGTGAGCCAAAGGGAACTCCTTGGCATCCTCATCGCGGTTTTGAAACCGTTACATACATTATTGATGGAATCTTTGATCATAAAGATAACAATGGCGGCGGCGGAACTATTTCAAATGGCGATACTCAATGGATGACGGCTGGTGCCGGAATTTTGCATATTGAAACTCCCCCGGAACATTTAGTGATGTCAGGTGGTTTATTTCATGGATTTCAATTGTGGGTAAATTTACCTGCGGCAAAGAAGTGGTCGGCTCCTGCCTATCAAGATGTGCGCGCTAAAGATGTTGCGCTTTTGTCATCGGCCGATGGCGGTGCACTTATTCGCGTAATCGCGGGCGAAGTCGATGGTCATGAGGGTCCTGGAACTACGCAGACACCGATTACATTAATTCACGCAACTATTGCAGCGGGTGCAGAACTTCGTCTTCCATGGCGCAAGGATTACAACGCACTTGTTTATGTCGCTGCTGGTAATGGTTATGTGGGTGATGAACATCGTCCAGTGCATACGGGTCAGTCGACTGTTTTTGGTGATGGCGACACAATTGTTGTGCGTGCCGCCGATGTGCAAGAGAGTCGTTCACCTGAACTAGAACTATTTATCTTAGGTGGCGCACCAATTAAAGAGCCTGTCGCATGGATGGGGCCATTTGTTATGAACACTAAGCGCGAAGTCCTGCAGGCCTTTGAAGACTTTCAAAAGGGATTGCTGGGTTCGATTCCAGCAATTTACAAGGACGATGCCAAGAAACCGCTAAATAGAAGTGGTGAAGGCTCAAAGTCAGGGTCCCCAGTCAGTTCGTCTGCCGGTTCTGCCGGTTCTGCCGGTTCTGCCGGTTCTGCCGGTTCTGCCGGTTCTGCCGGTT
>JBMOET010000021.1:0-20607 GCA_049314595.1 Candidatus Planktophila sp.
CCGAACTCATAATTCCGTCGTCGTCGGTTCGAGCCCGACCCGCCCCACTCTTTGGCTGTATTACTCGTCTCGTATACCCGATCCTATTTTTGCTCAGTTTCATTGACATAGGTTCGGACATCTAATTCATTCAAATTGATGTGAAAGCCGTGCTGTTTTAAAATCGTGGCTATCTCCCCCACTGTCCACTCATTGTCAGCCGAGCGCAGAGAAAATACTTTTTCAGGCATTTCATCAAATAAAGTGAAGAACTTCTGGTTCGACCAAGCCAGATGGCGAAGGGAAATTTCAAGAGTAATCATGTGTTAACTTTAATAGTTGAGGCTTCAAATATACTTTGAATGGATTCGTCAAGAACCGAGTCGAATTCACTTTCACTTTGACGGATGTTTAAACCCTCGGTCAAAGCCCTCGAAAAACTGGCCACCAAACCTGGATTTCGAGCCAGTAGTTCATTCGCATTCTTGCGTGAATATCCCCCAGATAAAGCCACAATACGAAGCACTCGTGGGTGCGAAATTAAATCCGAGTAAAAACCTATCTGCTCCGGAAGTGTCAATTTGAGCATGACCTTCTGCGTTTCACCGAGTGAATCCAAATTGGCCAATAATGAATCTTTTAGCAAGGCCTCCGCAGAGGCCTTGTCTGGACTATTGATATCTACCTCGGGCTCGATAATGGGAACGAGAACCTGGGTGAGAATCTGCCGTGCAACATCAAACTGCTGTTGTACGCAGTTGCTAATTCCCTTCCTATTTGCCAATTTAATTACCGAACGCATCTTTGTACCAAAAACTTGATGGGAACTTGCGTCATCGAGCCGCTGGTTTAATTCTGGGATTGGCTTCATTAACTGCACTCCGTCCGCCTCTTCAAGAAGCCCATTATCAATTTTAAGAAAAGGAACGATGCCCTTCCGATTCCAGAGATACTCGGCCGTCCCCATTCCATCGATTTTTCTATTCATTGTCATTTCAAAGAGGATCACTCCGAGAATTCGATCTTTGGTGAAAACTGGGCTTTCGATTATTCTAGAGCGCATCGCATGAACGAGATCGAACATCTCTGTTTCATTTGAGTAAGACTTCTCCCCAATACCATAGAGATTCAGGGCCTTTGGAGTGCTTCCACCACTTTGATCAAGGGCGGCAATAAAACCACGCCCCGTGCGAATTCTGTCAAGCTGCATCATATTTCTACTCCTCTCGCACTATGAAAATGGGGTTTAGCCAGAAACCATCACAAAAACAATAAGTAAAACAATCGCTACCAAAATAGTCAGGACTGCAACTTGAAATTTCTTAAGGCGCATCTTTGGTAACACTTTGGAGTCGGTGCCAATGTAAGGAGTAAGTGTAGGTTTCAACAACAGCACCACTATCGAATATCGGAAACATCACAGCTCCAGCTGCCGTAAAAAGAGGAAGGGTGAAAAATGTTCCGCCCCCTCTAATAACAGAAGTTAAGCGTCTAGTTAATACTTTCCTTCTCAAGACATAAATAGTGGCTTGAGTGGCAGCAAAAAGTGTGAAGCAGATGGCGATACCTATTGTTCCACCCCAAGTAAACTCCGGATCGGTTGAAATCCACCTCATCCAAAGGCGCGCAATAATCCCTAAAACTAAACCTCCAAGCACAGCAGAAAGGATCAACTTTCTCGCACTGTGTTTTGCAAGCATGGTTATACGTTAATAGCAGCATAAATGAATATCAATGAAATTATGAGAGTCTATGGATTCGGTCACGTATGCTAATTAAGCATCATTGACATAGCGAAGTCTCTAGTGTGACTAGAGGGGTTATCACTCTTTATGCTTTTCATGCAATAGTTGCCCATGAGCGAAATCAAGATCGTTACTAAAAAATGGAACGCCCGTGACGCTAAAAACTGCATAGTTATTCCAACTGATCTAGATCACAAATATTCGCGTGGTGTGATTGGAATTATCACCGGATCTGCTCAGTATCCCGGAGCAGCAGTACTTTCAACTAGCGCAGCTGCTGCAACTGGAATCGGCATGGTTCGCTTTCATAGCTCTTCAGGACTTGCCCATTTAGTATTACATGCAACACCATCTGCCGTAGTACAGCCCGGCAAAGTCAGCGCCTGGTTAGTTGGTTCGGGTATCGATGCCAATAAGTATTCCGATATAACAACATGGCTTCGTCATCGCTGGTACAAATTATTACGTTTGCAAAACGTTCCAACTGTTTTAGATGCAGGTGCACTGCATCTGGCTGGCTCTCTAGAACAACCAACGTTAATAACTCCACACAGCGCTGAGCTCTCTAAACTACTCACTGCGCGCGGAGTACCAGTATCGGTGGAGGCTATTGAGGGTAATCCACAGAAATGGGTTAGTCATGCCGCACAAATGTTAGGCGTAACTGTTTTGCTGAAGGGTTCCAAGACTTTCGTTGCAAATGATCAATTATTGATCGAACTTCCAGTTGCAACTCCATGGTTAGCAACTGCAGGTAGTGGTGATGTCTTAGCTGGAATCATTGGCGCACTCGTAGCAACCAATACAATCGAAATCTTAAATGACACAAATCGTTTGGCACATGTTGCTGCAACAGGCGCCTACATACATGCACAGGCTGCCGCCAAAGCATCTGGGGGTGGCCCTATCTCAGCTGAGATGATTGTTACTCAGATTAGCGGTGCCATCTCTCAATTACTTAAATAACTTTATGATTGCGCACTAAGTAGCAATGCAGCACTTACCCTTTAAATATGAACGAACGAGTACTAGTAATAATAGATGACCCGTTTGAATCAACAACTCTAGTTGCAGCCCTTCGAATGCATGAAATGGATGTCATTGGTGAAGCGCGTAATGAAAGCGTGGCAGTCAATATGCAGCGCAGATTATCCCCCGATGTCATTGTTCTGGATATGCACGTCGCTGGCGTATCTGCGATACGTATAGCGGTTCGTTTACGTGAGGTTAACCCGCTGATTGGAATTGTCATTTTAGAAAGCTGTGTTGACCTGCGTTTAATTGGAGACTCTAATAAGCAGATTCCAAACGGCTCTAAAATCGTTCTTAAACGCTCAGCAAGTGATCTCAATGTTTTATGCTCAGCAATCAGCGATTCAAAAGTTTCAATTCTAAGAAATCAGAAGGCAGAGTGGATCCACGGCAACTCATCACTTGCTGAAAAAGGTATTCACGATTTAATGGCACATTTGACTGATCTGCAAGTTTCAACCCTTCGCTTAGTTGTCGATGGCTTAACCAATGCGCAAATTGGACGGGAACACTTTGTGAGTGAAAAGTCGGTAGAACAGATTATTTCGCGTTTAGCCCTCGTGCTAAATCTGCAGCCAGATCGAAATAGGAATTTGAGAGTGCAACTTGTAGGCGAATACTACAAATGGTTAGGCGCGCCTCACCACTAAGTACTAATCCATTGCCAAACTTCGATAAAGTTGCCCGCTATGGAGCTCAGCGAAATCCGCACACATTGGAACCAGATTCTGGACTCCTTGCTCAGTCAAGACCGCATCGCATGGCTTGCCTTTTTTGATGCACGCTTGGCCGCCTTCGACGGCAAAGTTTTAACTTTAGATTTCTCTGATAGCCGAAAACTCGGAGCAGCCCATGAATACTCCCAGACTCGCCGCAAACAACATCTCCTCTTAACTGCAGCCATCAAAGAGTGTCTGCATATCGATGTCGAAATCATAGAGATATGAAATTTAGATATTTCATCATTGCCGTAGCGCTGGCCCTGTCTCTGATCGAACTACCTTCGACATCGGCGGCAACCTCCCAACTTTCTCTATCGCTCAAACAGACGCCATCTGCCTCTGAAGCCCTCATAACTTTTTACGGCACGCTCACACCAGCTAAATCTGGCATCAATGTCTATCTCGATATCAACACCAGTAGTTCATGGAAACAGACGAGATTTAAGGGTAAAACTGCTAAAGCCGGCACATGGAAGGTTGAGGCGTTAGCAACGGCCTTAGATTCACGGGTTCAATATCGTGCACACGCCATCGTCGGCGGCAAAAAGATTTACTCCCCAACTCGCACTATTACTATTAAACAAATTCCCGAAGTTTCACAGGCTGATCCAGCGCTGTTGATAACCGCATTTGGACCGGGCGGTCGAATCCATGGCGCCGATATTAGTCGTTGGCAACATCCAAATGATAAAGCAATCGATTTTGCAACAATGTACGAGGCTGGCATTCGATTTGTAATGATTAAAGCCTCTGATACTCGCGAAGATGCAGATCGGTTGTCACTGAAGTATCTAGTGATGGACCATAGCGCAGCCCAAGCTGTGGGTATTTACACTGGCTTTTACCACTATGCAATCTTGCCCGATGTCATTGATAATGATGCAATAGTGCAAGATGCCACTGCGCAAGCTCAAAAGGCTATTTGGCGACTGGCATCTATTGGTGGCTATACCCAACGTGACCTGCCCTATGCATTAGATCTTGAGAATAAGTGTGTTCGACTTTCAACATCTGGAGCGTGCCAAAAGTATGCAACGCGCAGTGCAGTAACTTTGTGGGCCACAACTTTCTTACGAATCCTAAAAGACAAGACCGGCAAAGTTCCAATGCTGTATTCGTACTCAAACTTTCTTGAGAGCTCGATGAATCGAAACGCCGAGTTGGCGCAGTACCCACTGTGGTTAGCTCAGTACGCCATAGATCCATCAAATCCACTTAATCAACCGGGCCTTAAAGCCAGCGGCTGCTATGTGCATTCGTGGACTGGAGCCAACTGCGATTCCCAGTGGACCATATGGCAGTACACATCATGTGGAATTGCACCAAAGTATGGTGTGCCTGGCTCTCGATTAGATCTCAATCTCTTCAGAGGCACGGCAAGTGCATTCTTAGAGCTTGTTCAAGGAAGTTGGTTGCCTGCTCCCATTGATGTGATGCCTGTAAATGAGCCAAGTACTTTAACTGTCAACAGGGTATCTGCATCTACAACCAATAAATTAGTTACCTTTAACGTTACTGTCGTGCGCCCTGATACAACTCCTGTAGTTACGGGCAGCGTGAAATTAGTTTTTGATCCAATTAATTCACCGAGTATTAAGCCAACCCAAACTGTGTTGCGAGAAACCAGTGGTGCATGGACATTGGCCATTAAAGGCCTTGCCGCTGGAACCTATACTGGAAAAGTTGTATTCACAGATGTATCTCTCACTCATGCGCAAAGTTCTGCACCGGTAATTTTTACCCTGCTGCAAGGACCAACACCAACACCAACGCCAACATCTACAGTTAAGGCAACCCCAAAACCCTCAATCGATGGATGCGCTAACCAGATTAAGAACTAACTCTTGCCTCATTCAACAGTAATTCATCTAATGCAGCAATTTCACGCTCCACTAAATCTTCGTACGCCGCAATCGACTCTCTGCGCTCTTTTGCAGACCAACCAAGCACTGGAGCAATAAGGCCAGCAACATCGCCGGCTAGATCTACACCGCGATTTATCGCTTCGAAGGCGATTCTGGTACGGCGGGAAATAACGTCATCAACACTGCGTGCACCCTCATGACTTGCGGCGTAATAGATTTCTGCCTTGATATATGGAAGATCTTTATGTAACTTCTTTGCAAGCGCAGGTTGGCTGCTAATCAGATCCAGAATCTCGCTAATCATCGATCCATAACGGTTAAGTAGATGCGTAACGGTCTCTAAATCAAGACCACTTTCTTCGGCAATACGCTCACTTTGTTGAACCAGTGCAAAATAGCCATCGGCTCCAACTAAGGGCAGTTTTTCCGTTACTGATTCAGGAGACAATTTGCGCAGTTCATTAACTGCAAGATCAATAACATCTCTTCCCATGATGCGATAGGTGGTGTATTTGCCACCGGCAATACTTACGAATCCTGGTGCCGGACGGTCAACGGTGTGTTCACGTGAAAGCTTCGTTGTCGCTGAGCCTTTCTTATTGGCAACCAGTGGGCGCAGACCCGCATAGACCCCAATAATCTCTTCAGTTTTAAGCTCTGGTGTCAAAACTCGGTTGGCCTGATCAAGAATATATTGAACATCCTCTCGGCTTGCAAAAGGTTCGGCTCGATCACCGGCGTATGGAGTATCGGTTGTGCCAACAATCCATTTATCTCCCCATGGAATCAAGAAGAGAACTGACACTGGGGTTTTAAGAATTATTCCGGCATTTGATTTAATGGCAGATCCTGGCAAAACAATGTGGACGCCCTTACTCATTGTTACGCCGTAGCCTGCCGTGAGTTCAAACTTCTCGTGCAGTTCATCGCTCCAGATTCCCGCACACATAACCGTTACCGTGGCATTTATCGAAATCCCTTTTCCAGTTACTAAGTCTTTAGCTTTGACGCCAACAACTCTCTTACCATCTCGAATCAAGGACTCTGCACGTACCCGAGTAGCGATTACGGCGCCGTGTCGTGCTGCAGTGCGTGCAACTGAGAGAGTGTGTCTGGCATCATCTACTTGTGCATCAAAGTATTTTATTGCACCTAAAATAATATCGGGGCGCAGAGACGGTGCAATCTCATTAATCTGTTTTTGGCTAATGTGTTTATGCCACGGCAGCGCACGTTGAAATCCGCGTAATGCATCGTAGAGTGCAAGACCTGCACCAACGTATGTACGCTCTTTAAACTTTTCAGTCAGTGGAAAAAGAAAGCCAACTGGCTTTACCAAATGTGGGCACAGTGTTGAGACTAAGAGCTCTCTCTCGTGCAAAGCTTCACGCACTAATTTAAAGTCATACTGTTCTAGATATCGCAATCCACCATGAATCAACTTACTGGAGCGACTAGAAGTACCTGCAGCAATATCCTGTGACTCAATCAATGCAACCTTTAACCCACGCGAGGCGGCATCTAAGGCCGCGCCTACTCCAGTGACTCCCCCGCCGATAACCAGCACATCAAAGTTTTCGCTGCTCAAATCGGCGATGGCGCTGTGACGCTGCTCTGGGTTTAACTGGGATAAAAACATATGCGTTGCATCTCCATTACGGCCTTTGTAGAGTTAAGCCTAACTCACCTTGGAAAGGGATTGCATTACGTGACCTACATCGGCAGTTTGGACCAAGGAACCAGTAGTACCCGTTTTATGATCTTTGACCATGCCGGAAAAGTTGTTGGTCAACATCAGTTAGAGCATCGCCAGATTCTGCCCCAAGCCGGTTGGGTAGAGCACGATGCCAGCGAGATTTGGGATCGCACGCAAGAAGTTATCGCTGGTGCGCTCAAACAAGCCAATATTTTAGGCTCAGATTTAGCGGCAATTGGTATTACAAACCAACGTGAAACTACGGTGGTCTGGGATGTAACGACAGGGCGACCACTGTCTCATGCCATTGTGTGGCAGGACACACGTACATCCGATTTTCTGAACACCTTAACTGCTGCGGAAAAAGAGAGCATTCGTTTCAAAACTGGCCTCACTATTGCGCCGTATTTTTCTGGAAGCAAAATCAACTGGCTGGTTAAGAACGTCCCGGCGGCAACCTCGCCCAACGCGCGCTTTGGAACCATTGACTCGTGGCTTTTGTGGAACCTATCTGGCGGGGTCCAGGGTGGAGTACACGTTACCGATGTGACGAATGCTAGTCGTACATTATTGATGAATCTTGAAACTTTGAACTGGGACAGTGAACTCCTAGAAATATTCGACGTTCCTGCGAGTTCGCTTCCACAGATTAAATCTTCATCTCAAATCTATGCACACACCAATCCTCATGGTCCATTTGGTAGCGCGGTTCCTATCGCTGCGATCTTAGGTGATCAGCAAGCTGCCATGGTCGGTCAAGTCTGCTTTAAGCGCGGTGAATCAAAGACAACGTATGGAACTGGAAACTTTGCTTTACTCAATACAGGAACAGAAATAGTTAGATCCAAAAACGGATTATTAACAACGGTCTGCTTTAAATTCGGCGATCAGCCTGCGCACTATGCACTTGAAGGATCTGTGGCAGTAACGGGCTCTGCAATCCAGTGGCTGCGCGATCAACTGGGAATCATTACTCAAGCCGCCGAAACTGAAAATCTAGCCTCTACCGTCAGCGATACTGCAGGGGTTTATTTTGTGCCAGCATTTTCTGGACTATTTGCACCGTATTGGCGCAGTGATGCTCGAGGAGCGATAGTTGGCTTAACTCGTGCTGCAACAAAGGCCCATCTGGCCAGAGCAGCACTTGAAGCAATCTGCTATCAAACACGCGATGTCATGGATGCAATGGTCGCCGACAGTGGCGTGCCAATGACCGAGATGCGCGTTGATGGTGGAATCACTGCAAACTCTTTATGCATGCAGATGCAGGCCGACATTATGGGAATTGATATTTCACGCCCGCTTGTTCCTGAAACTACAGCCCTTGGCGCAGCCTACGCAGCAGGCCTTGCAGTTAATTTCTGGTCATCAACAGATGAGCTTCGATCTCAGTGGCAAGAATCGCGCAGGTGGGTACCTACCAGCAGCGTAGAAACACGTGCGTCAGGCTATGCGCAATGGAAAAAAGCAGTTGAAAGAACTTTGAACTGGGTCGATTAAAGCGCAGTAATCTCAATCAAGAAGGCGTTTGCCGGTGCAAGAATCGGCGCGCTTAGGCCAACGTGGGCAAGTGCTGCACCTGACAGATGTACTCCATCCATCCACTTCGGTGGTGAAATAAGCATGTAGCGCGGTGCACCTGCAGGAAAAACAGCTTTAACTGCATATGTCGCAGCTAGATCTAATCCAGGAAACTTCAACGCTGCTGGATGAATCACACCGGTTGGTGTTAACTGCACGTAGGCAAAGATTGCTCGCTTTTTATCGTGTGAAGTCACACCATATAAATAACCATGATCATCGGGGTAATCAACGCGAATCGATTTTCCGTTATGTAAAAGTGCGCGATTGTCTTTGTAATAAGCGGCCCACTTTTTTAAGTGCCCACGTTCATCTGATGTTGCTTGTGTAATGTCCCATTCGATTCCGGCATGGCCAAAGAGTGCGGTTATCGCCCGCATCGAAAGTTCAAGCGTGCGACCTGTTTGATGTCCATGCGTTGGGCCAATATGCGTACCAAGCATTTCGGGTGGAATTACTTGTGATGTCCACCGTTGGATACTCTGGCGTTCAAGTGCATCGTTGTTATCACTTGTCCAGAATCGATCGACGTAATCGATTACTCCCAAATCAATTCGTGCGCCACCTGATGCACAGGATTCAATCTCTAACCCTGTATGTCGGGCTTTGAGCTCGGTAAATAATCTATAAATTGCTTGCGTCTGGCGACGTACGCCGGCATGACCTAAATGACCAGCATCGACTAAGACGCGGTTGTGATCCCATTTAATATATGCAATCTCATGTGCTGCCAGAATTGATGACGTCTGCTCAAGAACATGGTTGTAGGCGCCTTCATGACCTAAATCTAAAACCAGTTGATGGCGCCATAGCGGTGGAGTTCGATCACCCTCATGCAAGATCCACTCAGGATGGGCGCGATAAAGATCTGAATCCTGATTAACCATCTCGCCCTCAAACCACAGGCCAAACTCAATTCCTGCAGCCTTTATATAACTAATAATCGGGGATAAACCTTGTGGCCATACATCTGTATCAATGACCCAGTCCCCCAGGCCCGCTCGATCATCGCGCCTTGAATGAAACCAACCATCATCTAGAACTACGCGCTCAACACCAATTTCTGCGGCGACATCGACTAGAGCCTTTATCTTCTGCTCATCATGCGCAAAATAGAGCGCCTCCCACATATTAAGTGTTAAGGGACGGGCACGCTTAGGATGCATTGAACGCGCGCGAATATGCTGGTGATATGCCGCGCTGATTCCATCTAACCCTTGTGTAGAAAATACCGAGACTAAATGTGGCGCCTCATAACTTTCACCAGCAGCTAACACGACTTCACCTGGCAGTAAAAGTTCGCCGGCACCGGTTGCTTGCGCTCCATCAAAGTTACGTTCAATCAAGTAGTGTGAATTTCCACTCCAAGCGATGCTCGTTGCCCAGGCACTACCCGATTGAAAAGTTGTGTCGGCGCAAAGAGCGATATTGGCGATGGAGAAATTGTGCCCGCTGCGTCCCTCACGAGATTCACGCACCCATGTGCCCACTGAAATATTGGCGCGTTGTGGTTGACGTTCATTTGACCAGCGACCTGCAAAATCTAAACTCTGCGTCGCTTCTGAAGGCAGTGGTAGCCAGTGAATATATTCATTGAGACAGTAATCGCTATCACCAATATTTTTTAACGTTGCTCTTTGTGTAATGACACCAAAGCTATCCATATCAAAAGTTAGAAGTACCTCTAGCTCTGCATGAAAATCGCGAAGAGTAACTGCGCAGTGTCTTTCAATATGGTGAAAGTCGGTAACTTCAAACTTTGTTGACCAGGCGGTGCCATTTCGATGCCCCGATACGGTTGGTCGCCCCAAGAAACCGCGCGAACTCTCGCGCATGATTCCAGGAAATTGGGCTTGATCCCAGGAACTATTACTAATCGAAGAAGTACTAGCTAGCGCTATCTCTGTTAAGTCGCCAGCAAGAGATGCTCCCCAATGACGAATCACCACGGCCCCGGCGACAACTTCAATGAGCAACGAGGAGGTTTCGACGCTCAAAAGTGCAGATTGCTTGCTCACAAAGGTAGAGTAACGACACTATGGCGCAGAGTAAAAAACTATCCGGTGGCATCACGCGCAACAATCGCGAGATGGCCGATGGGCGCACGATTCGCTACTACGACACTGCCGGTCAAACTCGAAACGCACCAGACATGCGCCCAGTTGAGGTTCAGCCTGATATCGGTGAACTGCGATTAGATCCTTTGGTCAATGAGTGGGTAGCTATGGCAGCCCACCGTCAAGGTCGAATTTTTTTACCCCCTAAAGAGTTGTGCCCATTGTGCCCAACTACCGGGGAGCTTTTGACAGAAGTCCCCGAATCAGATTTTGAAGTCGTGGTCTTTGATAATCGCTCACCCTCTTTGCGTCCTCCAAGTGGAGATTGGGCACTTCCAGATCAAGTGGGTCCAGATACTGATTTGGGAACTGCGGCTGGAAAATGTGAGGTTATATGTTTTACGGCAGACCATGGAAAATCATTTAAGGATTTAACTGCCAAACGAGTTCGAATTTTGCTTGAGGCGTGGATCGATCGCACAGAAGAGTTATCACGTGAGACTTTCATCGAACACATCGCTCCATTTGAGAATCGTGGTGAGGAAATCGGTGTCACGCTTTCGCATCCACACGGACAAATATATGCCTACTCATATCTTCCACCCCGCGTTGAAAAGATGTTAGCGGCTGCTAAAAAGTATAAAGAGTCCAATGGAAAAGTTTTATTTGATGAAGTTGTAGCACGTGAAATTCGGGAAGATGAGCGCATCATTGCGCGAAATGATCGGTGGATTGCATTTGTTCCATACGCTTCGCGGTATCCATTTGAGATTCACGTAGCCCCCCTTAACTCAGTGGCCGATTTAACTGGTCTCACTGATGCCGATCGTGAAGCATTTCCAGAGATAGCCTTAGAAGTAATGAAGCGCCTTGATGGAGTATTTGGAATTGAGATGGCCTACATAGCTGCATGGCACCAAGCTCCAGTGCGTACTGGTCGTGATGTCCTACGCCTTCATTGGCAGATCACAAGCGTTCGCCGTGCGCCAGGAAAGTTAAAGTATTTAGCAGGCTCTGAATCTGCAATGGGTGCATTTATTATGGATATGCGTCCAGAGCAATCAGCTGCCCAGCTACGCGAGGTTGAGCTGTAATCATGCACGTTCTAGTCACTGGTGGTACGGGCTACATAGGCTCCACTGCCGTAGAAATTTTGCTTAAGCAGGGTTATGAGATTTCAATTCTTGATGATTGCAGCACGGGCCACTCCGATTGCGTGCCAGATGGCGTTCGTTTTATCCAAGGCTCACTGCTCAATACAACTGATTTAGCCGAGGCACTTCAAGGTGTAGATGCGGTAATGCACTTTGCAGGAAAATCATTAGTTGGTGAATCCGTTGAAAAGCCAGAACTGTATAACTCAGTTAACATCGGTGGAACTCGTAATCTGCTTGATCAGATGCAGATAGCAGGGGTAGGCAAGATTGTCTTTTCTTCGTCGGCTGCAACATATGGCGAGCCAAAAGTAGTTCCAATCCTTGAAACAGCTCCCACAAATCCCACGAACCCTTACGGTGCAACAAAGCTAGCCATTGACCACATGATTAGCCAAGAGTCAGTAGAGCAAGGAATCGCAGCAGTGTCTCTTCGCTACTTTAATGTTGCCGGCGCACTCACATGTGATCGCGGTTGGCTAGCTGAACGCCACAACCCAGAGACGCATTTAATTCCAAATGTTTTACGCAGTACCCGTGCTAACCCAGTGAAGATTTTCGGTACCGACTGGCCAACTGCCGATGGAACATGTATTAGGGACTATGTCCATGTCATTGACTTAATCGATGCGCATATTAAATCTCTTACATCACTCGTCGATGGCGTACACGAAATTTATAATCTTGGCAGTGGTGGTGGCTATTCCGTTCGTCAGGTAATAGCGGCAGCATCGATAGCAACTGGACAAGAGATTCCAACTATTGATTCACCGCGTAGATCTGGAGACCCAGCCGTACTAATTGCAGATATCAAAAAGGCACAGACAAAACTTGGCTGGTCTCCAACTCGAGCAATCAATGACATGGTTGCCGATACTTTGGCCTCTTTTTCATAGGCACGACAATGTCGCACATAGATAGAAAATTCGTCGATACCTTTGGACGCAGCCCCCAGATTATTGCTGCAGCTCCTGGCCGAGTGAATTTAATCGGCGAGCACATAGATTACAGCGATGGATATGTACTTCCCTTTGCAATATCTGATCGCACCTATGCTGCAATGAGTATTAGGCCCGACCGCTTAGTGCGCATCGCTTCTGCTCAGCGCCGCAATAAAATAATTACGGTTAATTTGGATGATATTAAACCCGGACTCAAGGGTGAGTGGGAGCGATATGCACTTGGCGTTATCTGGGCGATGGGCGTCAAAGAAGGCCTTGATGTAATGATCGACGGACATGTTCCACTTGGCGCAGGCCTGTCATCATCTGCAGCCTTAGAGTGCAGCGTTGCTACAGCGATCAACCACTTGTTTTCATGTGGTTTTGATCTTCAAACTCTTGCTCGCCTGACACAAAAGGCTGAAAATGATTACGTCGGCGTACCGTGCGGAATTATGGATCAATCAGTTTCATTAATGGCGCAGGCAGGCTTTGCGCTCTTACTCGATTGCCGCGATCTGACCTCTAGAAATATTTCATTCGACGTTGCATCCAGCGGTCTTGAACTTCTCATTATCGACACTCAAGCACACCATTCACTAACCGAGGGTGGCTATGCCAAGCGCAGACAATCGTGTGATTTAGTTGTAGCTAAACTTTCAGTGCAATCGATGCGTGAGCTTTCACTAAAACAACTCAATGCATCAAAGGATCTACTGACCGACGTTGAGTTTATTCGTGCTCGCCATGCAGTAACTGAAATTGCTCGAGTTCACAGCGCAGTTGCAGCACTTGAAGCTAAGAATTTTCTAGAGCTAGGAAGATTGCTGAACGCATCGCACGTTTCACTTCGTGATGACTATGACGTTTCGTGTCCAGAACTCAATGTGGCAGTAGATGCATCGATTTCTGCTGGTGCACTGGGAGCTCGCATGGTCGGTGGTGGCTTTGGTGGAAGCGCTATTGCTCTCATTAAAGCCAGTGATTCCGTAGATACGATACATAGTGTCGAGGCGGACTTCAAAAGTGCAGGGTTTAAAGCACCACGATTTTTTACTTCATTGCCAAGCCAAGGTGCAGAGATTATGCAACGGGGTTTATAGATATAACTTCTACGCCACCAATTGAGTTAAGAATCTCCAGTAAATCAGTTGGATCACTTCCCGGCACGGCCACCGTAATATCGTCAAAGCCGCGGCCATCCTCAGATTTTAAGACTACGAGCTCGCGAATATCTCCCCCGGCAGCTCCGATTGCAGATGCAAGCAAACCAAGTGAGCCAGGACGATCTGGCAAAGCGATGTTAAGACGAAATAGGGCCATGGATAAATCTTAGCGCCAGTTCTTTCTTCAACCTTACGCCAGTATTACCCACGCCCCCTCAACCGCGACTTTGACTTTGGCTAATGGGTTAATAGCTGGACCAGCAATTGGCTTTCCGGATGACTGTGGGTCAAACTCGGCGCCGTGGCAAGGGCACTTAAGTGTCTTAGATGAGGCGGAGTAATTCACGGTGCAACCCTGATGTGTACAGATTGCAGAGTAGGCAAAGACGCCAGTCTTGGTACGGAACAAGATCGCAGGTGCACCATTTGCTAAAACAAATTTCTTTGTAGCCCCTACCTTAAGCGAAGCGAGCTTTACAACCTTGGTTTTTCCCGATGCCGCTGCACTCTCCTGCACTGCAGCAGGGGTGAAGATTTTTCCCGCTCCTGCAAATGCTGTGGCCAGCACCGCGATGATCCCGATGCGCAGTACTCCTCGACGTTCAAAAGACATTGACAAACCCTTTCGTTTATTTCTAATCATAAGTAAGTAGCTAAGCCAAAGAACTGCATATGCTGAATCACTGGCCAAGAAATAGGGATGAGCGTGAAAACTGCTGGCAAGCCAGAGACCCATTGACATTGAAAAGCCACCGAAGGCTGCAACTGTAGGAGTAACCCACAAAAGTGTGGCCAAACCAATTGCAAACTCAGAGATCATTACAAATATGCCCACAGGTACTGCGTGCTCAATCATTTTATTGAATGCGAATCCAATGGGTGATTGCGTGGAGTATCCCGATAACTGCGTTCCAATAAAGCTAGAGGCGCCTCGAGTTAAAAACCCAGGATCTGTGGCCTTATTCCAGCCTGCATATATCCATGTTGCTCCGAGCCACAGGCGCATTATGCGAAGTGCCCATACTTGGCTGCGCCAGGAATGTGTGGCAGTTCGAAGAAAACTTTGAATCATGGCTCAGATAATAAAGCCTCTTGCTGAGAATTACGTTGTGAAAGCTCCCTGACTTGGATTCGAACCAAGAACCTGCCGGTTAACAGCCGGCTGCTCTGCCATTGAGCTATCAGGGATCAATGAGTACGAGCGCAAACTCTAGCGCACGCGGCCAGAGTTAGGAAAATTGAGAGTTTTTAAAGCCCACCTAGGGCTAAATCATGCAGCGAACGGCGGGTACTTTCCAAGGCCACTAGCGCTGTAAATGCCGCGTTGTATTCGATCTCATTTTCTACAGGATTTAAACGTTGAAGACTAGATTTTAGCGCCGCGATTGAACGTGAAATTGCCACTTCTCTCAACCTAGCAACGATGCTCTCAATGTAGGCCACAGTTGGCTTTCCATCTGCCCGAATCGGTTCAACTGTTAACTCGGTAAATATCGTTGCAATCTTCTCGTCGGTAATTCCACCATGAGTAAGTGTTGGATTTTCATCAATCGTCTTTCGCATCTGGCGATATGCAGGATGTGTAAATGCATCGGCCTCAATATCTGTCCATAACGTGCCAACGAAAAGATCCGGCTGTTGCAAACGAGACTTCAATACCTCTCGCTCTAATATTAAACGCGCATCGTTTGGATCTGGGCGCCAATTATTATCGTCAGAGCTAGTTTCATGAGCCTCTTCAGTACGTGGGTGCCCTTTAACTCCTTGAGCCACAGCCGCTGAGACGATTTCAACTTCAACGCCTAACCAGCCTGCCAACAAACGTGTGTATTCGGGGCGCAAAGATTTATCTCGAATCTGCGCAACTAATGGCGCAGCGGCATTGAGGGCATTGACGCGTCCCTCAGCTGAATCAAGTTTGTGATGAGCAAGCTCGCTACGAATTGCAAACTCAAAAAGAGGTACGCGTCGAGCAATTAAATCGCGCAGCGCTAAATCACCTTTTTGTTGACGAAGATCGCATGGGTCTAGTCCGTCAGGTTCAACTGCAACAAAGGTCTGAGTAACAAATTTTTGATCCTCGCTAAAAGCTCGAAGCGCTGCCTTTTGTCCTGCGGCATCACCATCAAAGGTAAAAATCACTTCGCCTCGAAAAGCATCATCATCCATCAATAGCCTGCGCAAGATACGGATATGGTCGGCGCCAAATGCCGTGCCACATGTTGCAACTGCAGTTGTGATTCCCGCTAACTGCGCCGCCATAACATCGGTATATCCCTCAACAATGACGGCTTGACGCTTCTTGGCAATCTCTTTCTTTGCAACATCTAATCCATATAGAACCTGACTCTTTTTATAGATCGGCGTCTCAGGAGTATTGAGATATTTAGGCCCTTGATCGGCCTCATCACTTGCCAACTTACGCGCACCAAAGCCAACAACATCCCCTGAAATATCTTTAATCGGCCACGTGAGGCGATTTCGGAATCTATCGATTGGTCCACGTTGACCCATCTTTGAAAGTCCAGCAGTTTCAAGTTCATCGATTGAATAACCTAGCGCGCGAAGATGTTTAGTCAGGGCATCCCATTCATCGGGAGCAAAGCCAACTCCAAATGACATACATGCTGCTTTATCAAATCCGCGCTTAGTTAATAAATCACGGCCATGTTGGGCAGCCGGTGAGTTAAGTTGTTCTTGATAAAACTTCGCAGCCTCTGCATTAGCTGAGATTAATCGTGATCTAGCACCTGCTGAAAAAACAGGTCCGCTGCTGCCGCCTTCTTCATATCGAAGCGTGTAGCCCAATCGATCGGCCAAGCGTTCTACGGTTTCGGCAAAAGTTAGATGATCGATCTTCATCAAAAAAGCAATAACGTCGCCACCTGTCTGGCAACCAAAGCAGTGAAAATATCCCTTGCTGGGTGTTACGTGAAATGAAGGTGATTTTTCATCGTGAAAAGGGCAGAGACCTTTTTTCTGACCTCCGCCAGCGTTCTTGAGTTGAACGTAGTCTCCGACGATTTCATCGATAGGTGCGCGCTCGCGAATGTAGGCAACATCCTCATCACGTATACGTCCGGCCATAACCCAACCTTACCGAGATGAGCTCAAGCGAGTATGCAGGGCATAGGCACCTGGGTCTGTAAGGGCTGCAACTTGGTCGATAACCACACGCATACGTGCGCTTTCATCACCAGCCTCATCCCAAGCCTTGAGAAAAATGGAATCTAACTCTCGTGGTGCACAAGCCCGCAACATATCGACAAGTTCGGCGATGATAATTTGCTGCTTGGCATAGCGATCTTGAGAATGCGCCGCGTTAATTAAGTAGTGCCCAGCTATGGCTTTGAGAAAATCTACTTCGACAACCTGATCGCGTGGAATTTCAAGATTTGCGCCATAACGAGAAAGTGGACCATCGCCATGGATCTTTCTAGTCTCAAGCTCTGCGGCTAAAACAAAGCGGCCAATTAACTGGCTCGTTGAATCCTTTAGCCTGGCAAGGGATCGATGCGTGCCATCGAAATACTGTGGCCAAGCTGAAAGTTGTGACAATCGCTTGTGCGCATTTACTGCCTCGGCCTCGCTAGCATCACTTGCATAATCATTAGTCATTACTCGATAGATATCGGCCATGTCATTTTCGAAGTTCTTCACTGAAATCTGTCCAACAAAAATTGCATCCTCCAAATCATGCACAGAGTATGCGCAATCATCAGACCAATCCATAATTTGTGCTTCTATACATTTCTTATCAACTGGAGCACCCTCACGCATCCAAGTAAAGATTTCCATATCATCGTCATAGACACCAAACTTGCGTGGATTCTGCGCACGTGGCCATGGATACTTAGTTGCAGCATCTAATGATGCACGCGTTAAGTTAAGACCTACACTTTTTCCTTTGCTATCGACGGTCTTAGCTTCAAGGCGCACCAGCAGCCTAAAGCTTTGCGCGTTTCCTTCAAAGCCCCCATACTCTTTAGCAATCTCAGCAAGGGCTTCTTCACCATTGTGGCCAAAAGGTGGATGACCTAAATCATGAGCTAAACAGGCCGTGTCCTGTAAATCAGGATCGGCTCCCAGTGATTCGCCAAGCTCTCTGCCTATTTGTGCGCACTCCAATGAGTGTGACAAGCGCGTGCGTTGAAAATCATTTTCCCATGGAACTGCTACTTGAGTCTTGGCAGCTAGACGACGCAGCGCTGCAGAGTGAATGACTCGTGCACGATCGCGCATAAACTCAGTACGTCCAGCTCGCTTTGCTGGCTCATCTAAGAAGCGCTCTTGATCGAATTGACTATACGTCACGGCATAACCTTAGTGAGAATATCGGCGTTGGGTAAATGATCACTGACTTGAACTCCACGCCGGCCCACGGTTATATAGACTAAATAAGCTCCAGCCTCGCGTAATAAATACTTATATCCCGAGTTAGAAATCGTATTTGGCCCGCTCTTAACTGGCGAGCATGTACTAACAATCCCTTGGTCATTGGCCATTGTCATTGCGCGCTTGCAGTGAAAAGGATCGGTCACGATGATTACATCGCTAACCATTCGCTTTTTCATGAGTGCTGCATATGCCTTAGTGCTGACCAAAGTATCGCGGCCTTCTTCAATCGCAGTAATCCTTTTTGAGGGTACTCCATGAGTGCGCAGCCAATATTTTCCAGATGCCGCCTCGGTTGTTCGATCTCCAGGAGCGCCGGCACCTACTGTGATAATTGATGGAGCTAAACCTAATTCAAATATTCGCGCAGCTTCTATTAAGCGTGCTTCAAGGGCTTCTCCTGGTTTTCCGTTTAATTGCGCAGTCCCAAGTACAACTATTACATCGGCATGACGTACGACTGGATTATTAGCTGCGCTCCAGACTTGTGAAACTGCATACCCGGGTGCGATTAAAGCAATGACAATAATGAGGGTCAGCGTGCGCCGAATCCATCGAAATAGAAACATCTATCCCCCCGAAAACGCATCTTCTAATTCGACATGAACTAACTCATCTGGATCGTTGAGCCAACCATCGGGCAATGTCGGTGGCCTACCATGGCTAGTACGGCCACGAGGTTTATCGCCAACCTCAACTGGATATGGTTGATCCTCTAATTGATCTAGCAATGTACGCATTTCAATTAACGATGAAACCATGCCTAGATCATGTCGAATTTCTCGCGGTACTCGAAAACCCTTCAAATACCAGGCCATATGTTTTCGCATGTCGCGCATGCCGCGATCTTCAGACTCTAAGTATTCAACGATGAGATTAGCGTGGCGGAACATAACTTCGCGCACCTGATGCAGGTTAGGAGTTAACTCCTTTTCATTTCCTTTGAGCGCAGCAACTAAATCGGCAAATAACCATGGACGCCCCAGACATCCACGACCGACCACGACGCCTGCACAACCAGTTTGTTCAACCATTCGAACTGCATCATGCCCAGACCAGATATCTCCATTGCCCAACACGGGTACGCCCGCAGGCTTTAAATGCTCTACCAGGTTAGAAATCGCCGACCAATCGGCCTTGCCCTCATACATTTGTGCTGCAGTCCGCGCATGAAGTGCTACCCAAGCCACACCTAAATCAGCTGCCGACTTAGCCGCCTCTAAATATGTGTGGTGATCGCTATCGATACCGATGCGCATCTTGACTGTGACCGGAATTCCAAATGGTTTTGCCGCCTCAACGGCTGCTTGGACAATGTTAGAAAAAAGTCGGCGCTTATATGGAAGGGCAGCGCCACCGCCTTTGCGAGTCACTTTAGGAACTGGACATCCAAAGTTCATATCGATGTGGTCGGCTAAGTTTTCTTTTCCAAGCATCGTTACTGCAGCCCGCATTGTTGTTGGATCAACGCTATAGAGCTGAACAGAGCGAGGCCATTCATCTTTGCCTGGAACAATCATGCGCAACGTTTCAGGACGACGTTCAATTAAAGCGCGCGCAGTCACCATTTCAGAGACAAATAAACCTGCGCCTTGTTCGCGGCATAACGTGCGAAATGGCGCATTGGTGATTCCAGCCATGGGAGCAAGAACAACCGGTGGATCAACGTAGTGATCACCGCTTGCTAGTGGAAGTAAAAGTGGTTTTAGCAACCTAGTAAACGTGGAGCTAGCCATGCTTCAACCTGATCAAGGCCGATGCGTTCTTGCGCCATTGTGTCGCGATCGCGAATAGTTACAGCGTTATCTTCCAATGTTTCAAAGTCGATAGTGATGCAGTACGGCGTTCCGATCTCATCTTGACGTCGGTAGCGACGGCCAATTGCACCGGCATCATCAAAATCAATACTCCAGTTCTTGCGCAGTTGTGCAGCAAGATCTCGAGCCTTGGGTGAAAGATCAGCATTTCTAGACAGTGGAAGCACTGCAGCTTTTATAGGAGCTAAGCGATGATCAAGCTTTAGCACTGCGCGCTTTTCCATTTCTCCCTTGCTATTAGGGGCCTCATCTTCAGTGAAGGCATCCATTAAGAAGGTAAGTGTGCATCGATCTACACCTGCAGCTGGCTCGATGACATATGGCGTCCACCGTTCGCCCTTTTCTTGATCGAAGTAGGACAAGTCCTTGCCAGAGGCGGCCGAGTGGGCTTTTAAGTCGAAATCTGTGCGGTTAGCAATACCTTCGAGCTCGCCCCATTCAGTACCCGCAAACTCAA
>JBMOET010000022.1:0-20547 GCA_049314595.1 Candidatus Planktophila sp.
ACTTAGATCTCTACCCCGATGTATTTAGTCTGTAAGAACTCGTGAATTCCATCAAAGCCGCCTTCGCGACCTAAGCCAGATTGCTTGACTCCCCCGAACGGTGCAGCTGGATCTGAAATGACGCCTTTATTAATGGCAACCATTCCTGATTCCATAGCTTCGGCAGTACGAAGTGCACGGGTGAGGTTTGAAGAGAATACATAACTAATAAGGCCGAAATCAGTGTCATTAGCCATCGCAATGCCTTCGGCATCGGTATCAAAAATAACGATTGGCGCGACTGGGCCAAAGATTTCATGGAGCAAGATGGGATTGTCTTTTTCAACAATTAAAACAGTAGCTGGGTAGAAGGCACCTGCACCTTCCGGCTTAACTCCACCGACTTCAACCTTTGCACCCGCTGCAACTGCTTCATCAACTAATTCAGCGATCTTGTTGCGCTCCTTCATTGAGACAGAGGCGCCAAGTGTTGTAGTGCTCTCGGTTCCACGGCCCATAACAAACCCACTCATGGACTTAGTCATTTGTGCGATGAACTCTTCTGCAATTCCACGTTGAACAAAGATTCGGTTAGCAGACGTGCACGCAGCGCCACCGTTTCGCATTTTGGCTAGAAGCAATTGAGGAATAGTGACTGCAAGATCGGCATCATCATGGACAACAACTTGTGCGTTGCCGCCTAGTTCCATCGAGCAACGAATGATCTTGTCAGCGGCTTCTTTTAGAAGGACGCGACCTACTTCAGTTGAACCCGTAAATGAGAGATTCTTAACGCGTGAGTCGTGCAACATCTTGGAAATCGCTGGACCCGTTTTTTCTGGAAGAACTAAATTCAGAACTCCCTTTGGTAATCCTGCGCGCTCCATAATGTCAACGATGTACATGGCCGTTAGTGGAGTTTCAGTTGCTGGCTTTAAAATCATTGTGCAGCCGGCAGCTACTGCTGGACCGATTTTGCGTGTAGCCATTCCTGCAGGAAAGTTCCACGGCGTTATAAGAATTGAAAGACCGATTGGTTGATGCGTAACAAGGATTCGCTTGTCCCCCGAAGGAGACTTACGGAAATCTCCGGGCGTGCGAACTGTTTCTTCGGCAAACCAGCGGAAGAACTCCGCAGCATAAGCTGCTTCTCCGCGAGCATCGGGCATTGCCTTTCCATTTTCGCGCGAAATCAGCGTTGCAATGGCTTCAATTTCACTTGTCATAATCTCGAAGGCTCTGCGCAAAATCTCAGAGCGATATCGCGGGGCTGTTTTAGCCCACTCCATGGCGACGGCATCGGCTGCGGCAACGGCGGCTTCACAGTGTGCATCACCAGCTAGAGAGACTTCGGCGATTACAGAACCATCGCTGGGATCGTGGACGGCTACCTTGCTCACTCCGTCTATCCATTGGCCATCGATATATAACTGTGTATGCATGGGGTGAGCATACGCTCAGCCTGCAAGAAGTTGAAGTCGGTGCGCTCTACGATAGAGTCATTGCAGTTAAGTTGCGATTAATCGCACTTATAAAGAGGAGTAATTAGTGCCTAAGTCGTGGACTGATGACGCGCCCGCACCGGTAGTTCTACAAGACCATGCGCACTTGAAGGATTCCTTCGCCTACACAATTAAACGTCGGATATTAGGTAATCCCCTGAACCGACACTCTTTAGGTCACCAGCGCTTGAAGAAGCGCTTTGCTTTAGGAATCTTGTCATCTGACTGTATTTCATCATCGGCATATGGCTCTGAGCAGATTCTCATCGCACTGCTCCCCGCATTTGGATTAGCCGCATTTGCCATTTTGATGCCAATGACCGCAGTAATTTTGATAATCCTTACAATTATTACTTTGTCGTATCGAAACGTGATTAATGTTTATACAAAGACTGGCGGCGCGTACATTGTTTCGCGCGATAACTTTGGACCTGTCGTTGCACAAATTGCAGCCGTAGCTTTGATGCTGGACTACATCGTCACTGTTGCAATTCAATCATCTGCTGGTGTAGCTGCGATTATTTCTACATTCCCATCGCTTATTTCATGGAAGATTCCAATGATTCTATTAGTCATTGGGCTACTGACGTATGGAAACCTTCGCGGTGTCAAAGAGGCTGGTAAGGCTTTTGCAATGCCGACCTACTTCTTTATTGGTTGCATGCTCATTGTTTTTGGAATGGGTCTGTATCGCCAATTTAATGGCACGTTAGAAGTGCTTGCAACCAATAACGAGGGGGCTGTGCCACTTGGTCAACCGCACGGACTTCTAACTTTTGCGGCGATCTTTATTTTGCTGCGTGCATTTGCCAATGGTGGATCATCCCTCACGGGTCTAGAGGCAATTTCTGACGGCGTTGCCCTTTTTCAACAACCAGAACACGTTAATGCACGGCGCACGTTAGTAACAATGAGCGTCCTGCTGGGAACCCTTGTCCTAGGTGTCTCTTGGTTTGCGCACAAGATCCATGCCATGCCTTACGAAACAGGCACCCCAACGGTTATTTCTCAGATTGCAAAATCGATAGTTGGAAATGGGGCTTTTGGGCAGGCCATGTTCGTAATGGTCCAACTTGCAACAATGTTAATTCTCTTTGCTGGCGCTAACACGACGTACAGCGCCTTCCCACTCTTGTGTAATTTCGTTGCCACGGATGGCTACCTACCCCGCCAGCTCACAAAGCGTGGACACCGACTAGCGTTTTCAAATGGAATTTTGCTTCTCTCCGGCGGTGGAGTTCTACTCGTTTTATTTACCGCCGGCTCTGTTGAACATCTAGTTGCATTTTATGCTTTGGGTGTCTTTACTGGATTTACTTTGGCCGGCTTTGGAATGACCCGCCATGCCCTTCGCAACAAAGTAGGCGCTTGGCGTGCAAAGGTCTTTATTAACGCTCTGTCAGGTTTAATCTCATTTGCTGTGGTAATAATTTTTTCGATTGTAAAATTCACTGAAGGTGCCTGGTTAGTAATAGTTACAGCACCAATTTTAGTAATATCATTTTTGCGGTTGCGTCGCCAATATGATCGCGAACAAGAGGCGCTAGCTGTTAAGAGTCATCAAGAGCGCGCCACATCAATTGCTCGACATGACGTCACCGTGTTGGTCGATAACGTTGATATAGCCACGGTCGGAGCAATTCGATATGCCCGCAGCCTTAAGCCTCGCAATTTGGCCGCAGTTCACTTTGTGATTGATGATCTTCATGCAGAAGAGATTCAAAAAGCCTGGGCGGCTTCAGATGCCTTGGATGACGTGACTCTTGAGCTTATCGACTGCCCAGATCGACGCTTAGCTAATTCTGCGCTCGACTACGCAATTAGAATGACTGAAAAAGAAGACGTCGAGTTAACTCTGCTCTTGCCTCGCCGCTCATATTCAGGTTTCTTAGGCCGCTTATTGCACGACCAAACTGCCGAGCAAATCGCTGCGCCAATTTCGCAGCTACCCCGTGTTGTTGCAACGATTGTTCCTATCGATGTAGATCGCATTAGTTCGACTTCAAAAATTGAGCTGCATACTGCACATGAAACAAAAACACCTGAGGTGCGTGCGGCCAAACCCAAACTTGTTGCACCAATCAATGTGGAGCCAGTCAGTCACTACGCCGAAAATGTCACCGCAATCGGTGAAATCCAGTGGCGCAAACGCGCACAAGTACAGGGGCGGGTTACTTCAATTAAGTCTGCTCCCCGAGGCTCGGCACCAACTCTGGAAGTTGAAATCTGGGATGAGACTGGTGGGGTTTCCCTACAGTTCTTAGGTCGTCGTGACATTGCCGGCCTTGAAGTGGGTTCACAAATGCGTGCAGAGGGCATGGTTGGTGAAGAAGATGGATCAATGGTGATTCTTAATCCTTCTTACGAACTCCTTGTATAAAACTCTTTAGCACTGCTGCACACTGATCGGCCAGAACACCTGCCCGTACTTCTACGCTAAATAGTGAGCGTGGATCACG
The DNA here is from genome assembly GCA_049314595.1 of Candidatus Planktophila sp. Lineage (GTDB taxonomy): Bacteria > Actinomycetota > Actinomycetes > Nanopelagicales > Nanopelagicaceae > Planktophila. Next base: position 3,941 of record JBMOET010000022.1, read on the forward strand.
CAATAGATCCCATACCGAACCTACCGCTCCAGCTTTTTCATCCCAAGCGCCAAAAACTACAGTTGATATTCGAGATTGAGCAATTGCGCCTGCACACATTGCACATGGTTCCAGCGTTACAACCAATGTGTGATCTTCTAATCGCCAACTATTTAAAACCTGTGTAGCTCTGCGAAGGGCAACAATTTCAGCATGTGCAGTTGGATCCTTATGGAGCTCTCGCTCATTGTGACCACTAGCAATTATTTTGCCATCCTTATTTACAATTATCGCTCCGACGGGTACATCACCGCTTGCAAGTGCATCATGTGCCACAAGCAAAGCTTGTTGCATTAACTCTTCATCGCTCACAGCTCTAGAAGCTCAGCAAACTGATCGCCAAAGCCAAGTCGGTTGGCAATCGCTTCTAATTGTTCATCTGGAAATAACTCTGCATCATCACATAAAGCAAATAACTCCATACTGCTCATTCCAAGATCGGCTAAAATCTCCATGTGTCCGATTGGTCCTGCATCTTCGTCGTCTTCAGGAATCGGTAAATTTGCAATCTCTAGTAACTCCTCAGCAACTGAATAATCAAGGGCGCATGAAGCATCACTGAGGAAAAGTGAGATATGGGTCCCGAGCACTCGAATTACAATAAAAAACTCTTCATCGATAGAAATAAGAGCGATAGCACCACCATTAGTTTGTTGTGACTTAAGACTTGAAATCATTTGAGCAATATCGGTTGGGTCTGGCAAAACACCTAAGTTCCATCGTCCATCTTCATGCCAAGCAGCCACAGCAATATCTAACTCATTTGTGATGCCGCTTACTTTTATGCCCGCATCGGTCTCATCATCCAAAGCATCGAACTCTTCGATCTCTTCAATGAGGTCATCTTCAAATTCGGGCATATGAGCATAATTCCACTCATTGGAAAAGAATGAAAGCCCTGTAGGGTAAGGGGTATGAATGTACATGTCGCAAACCACCCCTTGATTGCCCACAAATTAACGGTTTTACGCGATGAACGTACGGATTCCCCAACTTTTCGCCGTTTAGTTGAGGAGTTAGTAACTCTGCTTGCATATGAAGCTACTCGAGATGTTCGTACTCACACTGTTTCGATTACGACTCCAGTGACTACGACGCAGGGTCTAAAGATGGCAGAACCTAGACCAGTTGTCGTCCCAATCTTGCGCGCAGGTCTTGGAATGTTAGAAGGTATGAGCAAGTTAATCCCAACTGCAGAAGTTGGCTTTCTCGGCATGGTCAGAGATGAGAAAACACTTCAAGCAAGTACATATGCCAATCGCCTGCCCGATGATTTATCTGGACGTCAAGTTTTTGTATTAGACCCTATGTTGGCAACAGGTGGAACCTTGATTGCGGCATTTCATTACTTAATTGATCTTGGCGCAAATGACATCACCGCAATTTGCATACTCTCAGCACCTGAAGGTATCGCCGCAGTTGAAAAAGAGTTCGCCAGTAGCAAAGTTCCAATCACAATTGTCACTGGCGCATTGGATGAGAAGTTGAATGAGAATGGTTACATCGTTCCAGGTCTGGGCGATGCCGGCGACAGATTGTATGGAGTTGTATAAATGGCATCAACATCACCTGGATATGGAATCACAATTCGCGTTGAAGGATTCCCTGCATCTCAGCCCGTAGCTTTAGCTACATCGATAATTACGGCGGCAGGTGCAACTATTACTGCGCTAGATGTCGTTGAGTCACTTTTGGAGAAAGTAGTTATCGATATAACCTGCGACACAATTGATTCTGGACATGCCGATGAAATCTCTGTTGCACTGTCAAAAAACTCAGATCTTACGGTCCGCAAAGTAAGTGACCGAACTTTCTTGCTTCACCTTGGTGGCAAGATTGAGATTCAATCAAAAGTCCCATTAAAGACGCGTGATGATTTATCCCGCGCCTACACACCGGGTGTTGCACGAATCTGCCAGGCAATTGTGGACGACCCATCCGATGCTCGTCGTTTAACAATTAAGCGCAATACTGTCGCAGTAGTCACTGATGGATCAGCCGTTCTAGGCCTAGGAAACATCGGCCCAGCCGCAGCCCTTCCCGTTATGGAAGGTAAAGCCGCCCTATTCAAGCGTTTTGCCGATGTTGATGCATGGCCAGTTTGTCTTGATACCCAAGACGTCGATGAAATTGTTCGTACAGTCCAGTTGATAGCCCCCGTCTATGGTGGAATCAATTTAGAGGACATCTCTGCACCGCGATGCTTTGAGGTCGAGCGTCGCTTGCGTGATCTTCTAGATATCCCTGTTTTTCATGATGATCAGCATGGAACGGCAATCGTTGTTTTAGCTGCACTTCGCAACTCATTAAAGCTTGTCAATAAGAACTTAAGTGATGTAAAGATTGTTCTTAGTGGCGTTGGCGCTGCAGGAAATGCCATTGCCCGATTGCTCACCCTTAATGGCGCAAAAAACATTATCGGATACAACCGTACTGGTGTAGTCAGCAAAGCGATGAAATCAGATGACTCCATGCAGCAGTGGTTCATTGACAATAGCAATCCAAATAACTTCACTGGTGATATGCATGCTGCCATGAAAGATGCCGATGTATTTATTGGAGTTAGTGCCCCGAATGTGATTAATGAAGCCGATGCGGCCTCTATGGCCCCTGGTGCAATTATCTTTGCACTTGCTAACCCAGATCCAGAGATCGATCCTGTGATTGCTCGTAAATATGCTGCAGTAGTTGCAACCGGTCGCAGTGACCAGCCAAATCAAATCAATAACGTGCTTGCCTTTCCTGGAATCTTCCGCGGGCTCCTTGATGCAAATGCAAGTAAAATTACTGATGAACTACTTGTAGCAGCAGCTGAAGCGATTGCCGATTGCGTCTCCCCTGAACAGTTAAACGCCTCTTTTATCGTGCCAAGTGTCTTCGATCCAAATGTAACTAAGGCGGTTGCTGCAGCAGTAAAGAAATGCGTGTGATCGAGTTAGCGGCATCTTTTGATGCCCAGTTATCCTCACTTGCTCCATTTTTTATCTATCTAGTTACTGGCTTAGTCATTTTCTTTGAAACCGGTGTTTTATTTGGCTTTTTCTTACCCGGGGATTCAATTCTCTTTAGCGCTGGCCTTGTGGCTGCCGCTCATGGTGAAGTAAATATTCTCGTTCTCATCACAGTGATCTTCCTCGCCGCTTTTTTTGGCGATCAAATTGGCTTTGTTTTAGGTCGACTAGTTGGGCGCCCCTATTTAGAAAAGCGAGATTCTCCGCGGATGCAAAGCATGATTGCGCGCTCTGAGCGTTTTTACGAACACACAGGTTGGTGGGCAGTAGTTGCTGCGCGCTTCTTCCCTTGGATTCGAACATTCGTCCCACCAATTGCTGGCGCTTCCAAAATGAATTACTACAAATTTCTTACGGCAAATGCTTTGGGTGCCTTGTTGTGGGGTGTTGGCATAACTCTTGCTGGTTATTACGCAGCTACCTTGCCATGGGTTAAGACATGGTCTTATGCAATTGCAGCTTTCTTTATTTGCGCCTCTCTGGTTTCCGCACTCGTGAACTACTTACGCCACCGGCGATAACTCCTGCATACGTCATAACTATTCCAGTTATAAGGTAAGCGCTTATATGTACACCATCGGTTGGAGCTACTAAATCGATAACTAACGAACCAACCAACTGACCTCCAACACTAAAGAGTGTAAAAGTTAATACGCCTAGATGTTGCACAATTGTGGAAGTAAAAGCAATATAAACAACTCCGATAGCACCACCAGAGTAAATCCACCACGGTCCAGTCGGCAAAGCGACGAAATGTGTGTATTTGGTTGCCACGGCAAGAAGAATTAAGAGTCCTAAGAAAGTTGTACCTGTAATAAAGTTCAAAAGTGATGTTGTAAAACTCTGATGCGAGAATTCATTAATTTGTCCGTTGAGCGCACGTTGAATTCCAACAATTACTCCGGCAATGCAACCAGCAAGTACTGCGAATATTGAGAGATTTCTGGCGTCAATACGATCGGCAACCGAGACAAGTACTGCAATGACTGTCAGTATTGCAGCAGCTATACGCCGTCTATTTATAAGCTTTTTTCCACCGCCGGTCAGGCCAATTCGATCCACAACTAAGGACGTCACGGTTTGCCCGGCAATAGAGGCAACTGAATAAATAGCTACACCTATCAGCGGCACGATCTGAGTTTGAATCGCTACAAAACTGCCTCCGAGCGTGCCTGCAAAGAGTTTCCACTTGGCAATCTCACCGTTTGAAACTGCAGTTCGTACTTTTACTAGCCCCTCTTTAATCGCTGGATTGAAGAGGGAAATTAATACTATTACTACGAGCCCTGAGCCAAATGAGGCTAATGCAGCCTCAAGGCCGTTGTTTAGTTTGTGTGACAGCTCGCCATTTGCGCGGGATTGAAAAGCAATCATTACCCCCGTAAGGGCGGCAAGAAGGTCTAAGCGCATTAAGAATGCGTGCCGTGGAATTCTCGCTTATCAGCAATCCAATCCATCAGCGCAAACAGTACGCCTGAGGCCACAAAGGTTAAATGGATGACAATTCTCCATTTTGTTCCGCCCCCAACATGGTCTTGGCCTGCTAACTCAATAAAATCTTTGAGCAGTTCAATAACAGAAATCGCTACAAGAGATCCTATTAACTTAATCTTCAATCCACTGAAATCAATGGTTCCCATCCAATGTGGTCGATCTTTAGACTCGGTTGCAACATCAATGCGAGAAACAAAGTTCTCATATCCAGCAAAGATAACCATAAGAATTAGGTTAGCTAGGAGTGTTAAATCTAATAGAGCCAACAAGTCAAGCGTAAAGCTCTGTGGTGTTGCCTCTGAAATATGCAGAGCTAAATGATAAAACTCAACAAGAAATCTAAAGCACAGTAGAACTAACGCTCCCACTAAGCCCAGATAAAGAGGGGCAAGGAGAAAACGGGATCTAAACAGGACAACTTCGATTCCGTGCGATATAGGATTCATACTGGGATTTTAACTCACATGTTTGGTTTTATACAGAAAAAGAGAGCGGATGGGTCCCTCGACCACCATCCGCTCTCTTTTTTTGTGTAGTTATCCCGTGAAAACTGCGTTCCAGTCAGTTATTGTCATGATGTAGTACTGACCACCTTCAATTGTTGCCGTATTGATAGCGTCCTTCTTTGCTGCACTACGTCCAGCAAGGTCAGGGCGCGCGGCAACTGCCCCTGTTGGAGTATGAATCTGTGCATTGAGGAAGAAATAGGAGTTTGTGTCACCCTTCTTAGCAAGCAGAGCAGTCGCATCAATGATTCCGCTGGACTCCTCATCCTCGGTAATGAAGGCCGATCCCCCCTTTTTGAACATAGTTTCATCAAACTGAGCAATTGTTACAAGTTTTGCATCAGAGACTCGGTATGCAAGTACGCGGGCCAATTGTGCGTTGTTGCCCGGATCTTCCTGGATCAAAACTACTTTGCCATCGTTTGTAACAGTGATGTTGTCAGGCTTGCTAAGCATCGCTGCCTCACCACCGTTAAGCAACATTTCAAGCTCTGCACCTAACAGTGGATTTTGTGCATCTTTGAAGGTTAAGCGCCATAGAGCACCACCATCACGCGAAACCGTTGGAGTTAAAGGATTTGCTGCTGCGGCGATTGGATCCTTGTTTGACTCTGTAGTTACAAAGTAGAAAATATTTGGATTTGTTGGATCCCAATTGCCATCTTCAATTCGAGCAAAGGTCGAGCCGTTGTCTCGGACGTCTTTTGCGAATAGAACAGGTGTGGTGTTCCAATCAACTTTCTTAAGCTCTGCTGCTACCTTCTTATTCTTGCCAACAGTTGCGCGGAAGATATTGTCAGTCTTTGCAGATGGAACATTTAGAACATATAAGTCACCGTTTGTTAGACCGGCCTTGTCGATAGAGGAGCCAGTTGACTGTTTCTTACCAATATATACAGTCATTTGGCTATCTGTGGCAGAACCATCTTCGGTTCCAATGACTACAGTATTGGCTCCTGGCTTAATGCTTGGAATAATATTTTCAAAGGCAGTCATTCCAACGCGAGGTAGCTGATAACCAACTCCATCCATATCGAATGCAAAGCCGCGTGATTCGTCTCCGACCTCTTCGCCCGCTGTATATAGACCGCCTTCATAACCAACACCGTTAAATACGAATGTCCCTGCGGCTGTGTACGTAGCTGAGCAGAATCGGCTGATACCCCAATCAAATGTTCCAGCTGAAACGCCGGCTGGTGCAGCACCGGTAGGTGTCAACTGGTACTTGCCTGTTGTGTAGTTATAGAAATTTACTTCTTTAATGAAGTTTTGAGCTGAAGTTATATTCTTTGTACTTGAAGTTACATTGAACTTTGTAATAGAAGTTGCCCACACAGCAGTTGATGACTTGCCCTTAATGGCAAGTGGAGCTGTAGTTGAAATCTCATGTGAAGATAAAAGAGTAATTCCGCCGTTTTCGTTTCGATATGCGCCCATGCCATCTGGGATTCCACGAACAGTTACACCGTTAATAACGTCACCGCTTGTTGCAATCACTTTAAGTGATGCAGCAGCACTCTTAGATACGAGGTAGATTGGTTTTGATCCGGCTGCAAGTGCACCTTGAGCCAGTGAAGCAGCGAGAACTAACGAAGCAAGAACTGCAATAATCTTATTCTTTTTCATGGTATCCGTTTTCTATTGATGGAAGATTTGGATAAGGCTCTCCCATATTAGAAAACGGTTCGCAAACTCTTGGCTACGAAAACCTAAACCGTGGGTGAATCATTCAAGTTCCAATATTACTTTTAACCACTCTTCCTCTATTAAGTCTTTCTCAGTTTTTGTTTTGGTTAACTCCTGGGAAATAGTAAGTAAACGGCCGGCATCATGTGATGCATCCTCTTGGCTGGCCTCTAATTCTAGAATTTTTGTCGCGGCTTTCTCCATCTGTCGTTCAAGACGAACCTTATCTTTCTTTAGTTGGCGCTCTTCGGCTGCGTTTGAACTCTTCTTTTCCTTTTGAACGATGCTCTGGCCTTGTGTTGCTTTTTCACGAAGCTCTAAATATTCGTCAACGCCTCGGGGTAAATCGCGAACAGATTTATCGCCAAGTAGTCCAACAAATCGATCACATACTCGTTCTAAGAAATATCTATCGTGAGAAATCACAATCAGTGTTCCGCCATAACTATCAAGCAAGTCCTCGAGCTCGGTTAAAGTTTCAATATCAAAGTCATTTGTTGGCTCATCAAGGAGCAATACATTGGGGCTATCCATCAATAAGCGGGTTAACTGCAGGCGGCGCTTTTCTCCACCAGATAGATCCCCGACCGGGGTCCACTGTGATTCACGATCAAAACCTAGGCGCTCACACAGTTGTGAGGCTGAAAGTTCACGTCCACCACCGAGTTCAACGCGATTGGCAATCTTTTCGACGGCCTCTAATACTCGCCATGTTGGATCTAACTCATCTAAGTGTTGAGTTAAGAATGCAGGCTTAACCGTTACGCCCGTAACTAGTTTTCCAGCAGTTGGTTGAATCTCTCCAACCAATGTGCGCATCAGTGTTGTTTTGCCAGCTCCGTTAATACCGACAATACCGATTCGATCTCCAGGCCCAATATTCCAGTACAGATCACTAATTAATTCATTATCGCCAAGTTTTACTTGCAGGTGGTGGGCTTCATAAACAGTTTTGCCCAAACGATTAAGTGCAAACTTAAGGAGTTCACCTTGGTTACGGGGCTCGGGCTCACCGGCGATTAAAACATTTGCGGCATCGACTCGAAACTTTGGCTTTACTGTTTGCGCAGGCGCTCCACGGCGCAGCCAGGCAAGCTCTTTCTTGATCAACATATTACGGCGCTGATCCATCACTGATGTTTGACGCGCGCGCTCTGCTTTTGCTAAAACAAAAGCGCTATAGCCGCCGTCATATTCTTCAACTTTCCCACCAACAACTTCCCATGTGCGATCTGTTACTGCATCCAGAAACCATCGATCGTGCGTTACTACGGTTATCGCTAAACCCTTACGATTGTTTATATAACTGGCAAGCCAAGCGACGCCTTCAACATCTAAATGGTTGGTTGGCTCATCAAGTAAAATCAAATCGAGTTCATTGATTAAGAGTTTTGCTAGACCAACACGCCTGCGTTCTCCGCCAGATAGTTGACCAAATTTACGGTCAAAGATGTGATCATCAAAACTTCCGAATAAACCAGTAAAGACTTCGCGGATATTTGGCTCACTCGCCCATTCATGCTTTGCGGTATCGCCCAAAACAACTTCCCCGACAGTACTTTCCGGATTTTCAAAATCAACTTGTGAAAGAATTCCAATGCGCGCAGAGTTGGATTTAGTGACGCGACCCGAATCAGGCAATTCGATTCCGGCAATCACTTTCATCAAAGTACTCTTGCCGCTACCGTTTCGGCCCACGATTCCAATGCGATCGCCTTCAGATACCCCAAGTGATACGGCTACTAAAAGCTCTTTAACGTCAAAGGCTTTGGAGACCTCTTCAATATTTACAACGTTGCGCGCCATGATGGGAGAGCGTACCTTTCATCCATGAATGTGACTGACCGCGAATATGCGCTAGAGCTAGATAGAAACGATCCTTTAGCCCATTTCAAGTCACAGTTTGTGGTCTCAGATCCAGAGTTGTGTTATTTAGACGGCAATTCACTTGGCCGCCTGCCCAAGGCCACCGTGGCTGCGATCAATAACTTCATGACACATGAATGGGGCCCAGAGGTCGTTACGGGATGGAGTCACTGGGTTGATGAAGCGCAACCAACCGGTGATTTGCTGGCCGCTGCTGCTTTAGGGGCAGGCCCTGGTCAGACATTGGTCTGCGATACAACCTCGGTTAACTTCTATCAGCTGTGTCTGGCTGCAATTCACGCCCGTCCTGGGCGAAAGACCATCATTACCGATGCCGCTAACTTTCCAACTGATCGATACATACTTGATGGAATTGCCAAGCAGTTCAACTTAAATCTTGTCATTATCAATAACGAGGATCCCTCTAAAGCCACTCATGAGCGAATTACTCCCGAGGTTTTAGCTCCATACCTAAATGATGACGTTGCGCTCGTTACATTTGAAGTTATTCAATATCGTTCTGGTGCTCGCACCGATATGAAGTCGATAACCGAACAAGTGCGCGCAATAGGAGGCTTAGTTGTTTGGGATGCCAGCCACGCAGTCGGTGCTATCAATTTAGATCTTGACGAAAACGGCGTTGACTTGTGTGTTGGGTGTACTTATAAATATGGTAACTCTGGCCCTGGTTCACCAGCTTGGTTATATGTGAGTACAAGAATTCAAAAAGAGTTACAGGTGCCAATTCAAGGTTGGTTTGCACAAGGCGCTCAGTTTGAAATGGGGCCAGCTTTTGAAAAGGCCGATGGTATTAGAGGTTTCCAAATCGCAAGCCCTTCATTAATGGGAATTCGTTGCGTTCAAACCGCTTTCGGAATGATTAACGAAGCTGGCATCGATGCAATTGAAGCTAAAGCTGCACTTGGAACCCAGATGATGATCGATCTCTACGATGCGTGGCTAAAGCCTCTAGGGATTGAACTAAATACTTCGCGCAACCCCAAAGAGCGCGGGGGACATATCTCATTGGTGCACCCAGATGCTGCACAGATTTGTGTCGCTCTTCGCCAAATCTCAAATGTAATTCCAGATTACAGAACTCCTAACTCCATTCGCTTAGCTATATCCCCACTTCCAACTTCATATACTGAAGTCTGGGATGGGTTTGAGCGCATGCGCGACCTAGTTGCATCCAAGGCCTATAAGAGCGTTAAAGAAGGCGGTTCACGAGTCACATGAGCGAAAACTTCGATCCTGCGTTGACATACACGTCATATTTAGCTGTAGATGAACTACTTAACCTGCAGCGTCCATTATCTGCTGGCCCCGAACATGATGAGATGTTATTTATCATTATTCACCAAACATATGAGCTGTGGTTTAAACAGATAATTCATGAGTTTTTTCAGGCTCAACGCAGTATGGAGTCTGGTGACACACATTACTCATTAGCGCTTCTAGGTCGTATTCGTACCATCATGAAAGTCTGCGTAACTCAGATAGATATCTTGGAGACGATGACGCCATTGCAGTTTAATTCTTTTCGTTCATACTTATCATCCTCTAGTGGATTCCAATCTGCGCAGTTTAGAAAAGTGGAAGCCTTATTGGGACGTCGCGATACTAAAATGGCTGGGCACTTACCACCAGCTGTTCAAGCAGAGATCGCTCTTATTACTTCTGAGAATTCTATTTGGGACTCAGCTCTTGCATATTTAGTTAAACGTGGACATGCAATTCCAACTGATGTTCTAGCTCGTGATAGAACTTTGCCGTATGAAGCAAATCTTCGAGTTCAGGATGTATTGCTCGATATCCATCGCAATGATCCCGAAAGTGCCGCAGTCTGTGAACGCCTATTAGATATAGATGAAGGTATTCAGGAGTGGCGCTACCGCCATGTAAAGATGGTGGAACGAACTATCGGACACAAGATTGGTACTGGAGGATCTAGCGGAGTTGAATATTTATCAAGTACGTTATTTAACCCGGTCTTTAAAGATCTGTGGGAGATTCGTTCGCGTTTTTAGTCAGGCAAGCCCTGCAACACAAGCTCGCTAAGTTCCTTACGCACTCGTGGTGCGCTCTCGCGTGCAACCATTGCTGCATCTAACTGTTCAATCGAGCCTTGTTTGCCAATTGCAATAACGATTACTGGGCTCAGGTTTTCAGTGAGCTCGAATACGTGAGCTGTTACTGCTTTATCAAAGCCACCCATTTGATGAGCTACATATCCACGATCGTGAGCCTCAAGGGTTAATTGGGCAACGGATAGGCCACAGTCATATTGAAAACCCATATAAGGCGTGCCATCGGGGCGTTGGTTTTGTGCGACCACCAGGATTAAGGTCGATGCACGAAAAGCCCACCCTTGATTAAAGGGGGCTAACGATTGCAGAACTTTATTAAAAACTTCATCACCGCGTTGGCCAATCAAAAACCTCCACGGCTGAATATTGCTGCCCGAAGGTGCCCACCGCGCCGCCTCAAGCATTGCCAACAAATCATCCTTGGAAATCTCTGCACTTTCATCAAAGGAGCGAGGACTTCGACGTTCGGCAAACAGATCATTAATTCTTACGGAAGTTTCAGCTCTCATCATTCGAGAATCTTATTGCACCGATAGAGTTAGCGCATGTCAGGTTGGATACATAGTGCAGCAGATTGGCTTGTTGCAAACAACCTGCAGGTTCCACTTTTTATATTACTGATTTTATTTGCATTCGCCGAAGCCGCCGCCTTCGTTGGCTTTGTTTTGCCTGGTGAGACTTCCCTGCTTATTGGTGGCGTCCTGGCTCATTCACACGTATGGCCTCTTTGGCTCTTCATAGTCTGTGCAATCATTGGTGCTATTGCCGGGGACTCTGTGGGCTATGAGGTAGGAAAACATTTTGGCCCCAGAATAAAAACTACACAATTTGGAAGATTCGTCGGGGATAAACGTTGGAAGTTAGCTGAGCACATCTTTGCTAAGTACCACGGTGGGGCTATTTTTTTCGGCCGAGCACAAGCGTTGCTACGAGCCTTGGTTCCGGCATTAGCTGGAATGAATAAGGTCCCCTACCTAACTTTCTTGAAATGGAACGCAGCAGGGGGAATTGTTTTTAGCACAACCGTTATTGTATTAGGCTATGAATTTGCTAATTCTCTGCATGTGCTCGAGAAATATCTTAAATACTGGGCAATTTTCTTTTTAATTGTTGTAGCGAGCCTAATAATGATTCTTAAGAAGAAACTGGAAGAAATGATTGAAGATTAGGGTTTAATTAGCTCTTATTCTTCTTTGTCACCAGTAATTCAACTCCATAAGCCTCTTCGGCGATCGCTTTGCGGCGTTCTAAGTACTTTTCAGAATAATCTTCAACTAAGTGTTCAAAGCGAATATCTCCACGTATCAATTTATGCAGGTCGCTCGATTGAGTTTGTGAGCCAAAAATCGGCGGTTCAAGTCGTATCTCTTCAACAACAATGTGCGGGTGAAAAAAGCGATAAATCAAGGCTAGTCTTCGAATTCCTAAGTTGATAATGTATTTAACCCCACGACTTAAATGAACTTGGACCATTAAGCGTTTAAAAGTTACATCCTTAGCTCTTGCTAACTTATCCTCTGTTGCGAGTTCGTACAAAATCTTTGCAATTTCATCTCCCCCAGTTGTGTCTGCAAGTTCAGCGCACTTACTTGATAATTGTTTTCGCAACTCTGGATCTTGAAGTTTCCTTACTGTTGCTGTGATATCTGCTAAATCGCTTTGATCGGCGCGAAGTGCAAAGCCGAAGTCCTGACACCATTTAGCGCGTGCTTCTTGATCATCAGTACCTCGAATATTAGAAACAAAAACTGTTGGAATTTGGGCGGGTAATAACTCATGTACTCCGTTATATCCGGTAGCGCAGATACCTGCATCAAAGGCGTGCAGCACTCTGGCAAGTGGGAAATATCTAACGACCTTAATATCTAAACCCTCGGGTGCTAACGAATTTCCATTTACATCAATCGGTGCCTTAGTTAAAACCACTTGAAGATCTTTCCATCCGATTAAGCCTTCAAGAGCTGCAGTCATTTTATGGTTCACATCGCTGTCGCCAGTTCCAAGTTGCACCAAAGCGACAGGTCTATTTAGATCTAATCCTAAAATTGTGCGAGCCTCGTCCCGAGAAAATGCAGTCTCTTTCCGGAAAAGAGATACTGGGGATGTCAACGTTGCATCTTTACGTTTTGCTGTTGGACCAAAATCATATTCACGAGCAATATCACCAGGCTCAACAATTTTATCCATCATTGCAGCCTGTAAACCTAAGACGAAACGTTGCGGCTTCTTTTGCCATAAGCCGCGTCGTATCCAGACTAGTTTTAATTCAGGGTTTGAATTTCTTGCCGCAATCACACCAGGGTATGGAACCACGCCATCAAAGGAAAGTACCTTCGCATCAGTCTCTTCGATAAGGGCTAAAAGGCGATCACGAAGATAGTTGTCCCACTTTCGTCGAGTCATCCAAAGGCGATCACGTCCTGGAATATATTCGCATCTAATGCCCATAAAGGCTGGCACTTCTGCGATTCCACCTGCCATTGAAACAATTATCGGATTAGCTACATCTTTTAGTGCCAATGCAATCGCGCTGGCTCGTGCAAGATGGCCCATTCCAACGCCATTGCTGGTTGCAAGGATGATTGTGGGCTTAGACATGTGGCTTAGCCTACCCAAATGCCCGTGTGAATTAGACTCAAGCCGTGAACCTAGTTGCTGCTAAGGCCTTGATTGCAGGAAATCTAGAGTCCAACGTGGCTATCGAATGTGAAGATGGACTAATTACCTCTATCGATGTTGATAGTGCTGCCTCACCCACTATTGCCGGAACTCTCTTACCGGGCTTTGTTGATATTCATACTCATGGAGGTGGAGGTTATTATTTTTCGGCGCTAACACCTGATCAGATATCAACTGTAATCAATACACATAGCGCGCATGGCACAACATCGATGCTGGCGAGTTTGGTTTCAGAGCCCATTGAAGCTTTAGTCACACAAATCAAAGCGTTAGCTCCCTTTATAAACCACAGCACAATCAGGGGCATCCACCTAGAGGGCCCTTATCTTGCGCACGCTCATTGCGGGGCGCACGATCCAACACTTCTTCGCACACCGACTATTGCCGAGCTAGAGCAGCTTATTGCTGCATCAGGTGACACGGTTCGAATGGTAACAATCGCACCTGAACTAGATGGTGCGATTGACGCAATTGAATTTTTGGTCAGCCGGGAAATCACAGTAGCCCTTGGCCATTCTGGAGCCGATGCGGCGACTACTCACGCAGCAATTAAAGCTGGTGCCACGATTATTACCCACTTTAATAATGGAATGCCCAAACTCAATACAGGCGAGAATATATCTTCAGTTTCGCTGAGTGATTCAACAATGGCCCTTGAACTCATTCTCGATGGCATTCATGTAAATGCCGATGATGTTCGGAGAATTCTTAGTGCTGCTCCGCAACGTATTATCGCGGTAACTGATGCAATGTCTGCGGCAGGTGCTGGCGATGGCGATTACACAATCGGAAAACTTGGAGTTCGTGTTGAAAATGGTGTAGCCCGCTTAATGTCAAAGGATTCATTAGCGGGCAGCACTTTAACGATGGACCGCGCATTTCTTAACTTAATTAACAACTTTGGGTTTTCTATTGCAGATGCCAGTTTCGCCACTTCAACTTTGCCAGCGATTCGAATTGGGCTCAACAATGTAGGAAGTATTGAGGTTGGCAAGCGTGCTGACTTTATTGAATTCACTAACAGTGGTGTGATTAAAACGCTTTAGTTTTAGCTGCCCCATGAAGAGTGAAGTGGCCGACCTTCGGCATAGCCTGCCGATGATTGAATCCCAATAACTGCACGTTCGGCAAACTCTTCTAAAGTGCGAGCGCCAGCATATGTGCATGATGAACGTAGTCCGGCAATGATTTCATCAAGCAAGTCTTCAACACCAGGTCGCTGCGGATTCAAATACATGCGCGAGGTTGAGATGCCTTCTTCAAACAGGGATTTACGGGCGCGATCGAATGCATCTTCGCCAGTTGTGCGAGCTGCAACGGCACGCGCCGACGCCATTCCAAAAGATTCTTTAAAGAGCTTGCCGTTGACATCACTTTGTAAATCGCCAGGTGATTCATATGTACCCGCAAACCATGAACCAATCATCACTTGTGATGCACCTGCCGCTAGGGCCAATGCGACATCGCGCGGATGGCGTACGCCACCGTCGGCCCATACATGGGCACCAAGATTCTTGGCCTGCGCTGCACACTCAAGTACGGCTGAAAACTGCGGTCTGCCAACGCCTGTCTGCATGCGCGTGGTGCACATGGCTCCTGGACCTACGCCAACCTTGATAATTGTTGCTCCAGCTTCTACTAAATCTCTAACGCCATCGGCAGTTACAACATTGCCCGCAACAATTGGTATGGAAGTGCCTAAAGATCTAATCGCATGCAGCGCCTCAATCATCTTCTTTTGATGCCCATGGGCAGTATCAACGACCAAAACATCGGCACCTGATTCGATTAGCGCGCCAGCCTTTGCAGCTACATCACCATTAATCCCAACAGCTGCGGCGATTCGAAGTCTGTTGTTTTTATCAACTGCCGGTGTATATAGAGTGCCTCGTAAGGCGCCAATGCGCGTCATGATTCCGACTAAATCACCGTTTGCTGAAACAACTGGGGCTAACTTATGGCGATGCGAATTTAGGAATTCAAATGCCGCACGCGCATCTAAACCATCTGCCATTGTTACTAGGTCTTTACTCATGACTTGATGCAGCTGAGTAAAACGATCAACGCCTTTGCAATCTTCTTCTGTGACGATTCCGAGAGGTTTTCCACCGTCAACAACCACAATTGCACCGTGTGCGCGTTTATGTAACAAGCTCACTGCGTCAGCTACCGTTTGATGAGAATTAAGTGTTAATGGTGTATCAAAGAATGTGTGCCGTGATTTCACCCATTTAATTACACTATCAACAACGGTCAATGGGATATCTTGAGGAATAACAGAGATGCCACCACGTCGCGCAATCGTCTCGGCCATTCGCCGCCCTGATACAGCGGTCATATTTGCAACTACCAGCGGAATTGTTGTTCCTGAACCGTCACTAGATGATAAATTAACATCCATTCGGCTGGAGAGTTCTGATGCACTAGGCACCATGAAGACGTCATCGTAAGTTAGATCATGATTTGGATTATTTATGAAGCGCACGTGTGGAAACTATACTCAGGTAAGATAGAAACATGTCTGAATCCCTTATTTCGGCCCGTGGTTTAACCAAGAAATTCGGCGACTTCACCGCCGTTAATGGCATCGATTTTGATGTCACAAAAGGTGAATCCTTTGGCCTGCTAGGCCCAAATGGCGCTGGAAAATCAACGGTCATGCGGATGGTTGGGGCTACATCCCAGCGCAATGCCGGTGATTTAATGATTCTAGGTAAGGACCCAGAAAAGAACGGCCCGCAGATCCGTGCGCACTTAGGCGTAGTCCCCCAACAGGACAACTTAGATATGCAGCTAAGCGTTACCGAAAATCTTTATATCTACGGCCGTTACTTTGGTCTGCCTAGAAAGTTTGTTAAAGGCAAAATCGAGGAGTTACTGAGTTTTGCGCAGCTGGAAGAAAAACGCGATGCCAAAGTTGAATCCTTGAGCGGTGGGATGAAACGCCGTTTAACTATCGCTAGAGCCCTTGTCAGTGAGCCTGAAATCTTAATGTTGGATGAACCTACAACAGGCTTAGATCCGCAGGCCCGTCATATTTTGTGGGACCGTTTATTTAGATTGAAAGAACAAGGTGTCACCTTGGTCATCACTACTCACTTCATGGATGAGGCTGAGCAGTTATGTGACCGTCTTATCGTCATGGATAGGGGCAACATCATGGCAGAGGGGAGCCCGGCCTCACTCATTAAGGATTACTCCACTAAGGAAGTTTTAGAGGTACGTTTTGGTTCAGA
>JBMOET010000023.1:0-20526 GCA_049314595.1 Candidatus Planktophila sp.
GGCTTAGTTAAGGCGGTTTTTGCAACTGAAACTCTTGCCTTAGGAATTAACATGCCTGCACGAACTGTCGTATTAGAAAAACTGGTCAAGTACAACGGTGAGGCACATGTGCCGATAACCCCGGGGGAGTACACGCAATTAACTGGTCGAGCTGGGCGCCGAGGCATAGATATTGAGGGCAATGCAGTAATCCAGTGGTCACCGACCGTTGATTCAGCGGCGGCAGCAGGCCTTGCCTCCACTCGAACATATCCTTTGCGTTCATCGTTTGCGCCTTCGTACAACATGTCCATCAACTTAATTTCACGCTTTGGCCGCGAGAGAGCACGAGGTTCATTGGAATCATCCTTTGCTCAATTTCAAGCCGATCGAGCCGTTGTGGGCCTAGCCCGACAGATACGGAAAAACGAATCTGCAATTGAGGAGCTGCTCTTGCAAGCGCTTTGTCATCTTGGAGATTTCATCGACTATGCCAGTATTCGCCGAGAAATAAAGGAAGTCGAAGTCTTATTGAGTCGCCGTGATCAGAAAAAGAGTTTTGATAATAGACAGCGTGCACGTCTTGAGAGCGATTTGAGCGATCTGCGAAAATCACTTCGTAACCATAGTTGTCATAGCTGTAACGAGCGTGAAGACCATGCTCGCTTTGCTGAGCGAGCTGGACGCTTGAACCGAGAGAATGAAGGTCTACGAGCACGAGTAGAATCGCGCACAAATGTAATTGCAAAAACCTTCGATCAAATTTGTCAGGTCCTAACCCACTTGAAATACATAGAAGGCGAGAAGCCCACCGCGCAGGGGAAAATCCTCACTAAAATATATGCTGAATCAGATTTACTTTTAACTGAATCCATCCGAGTTGGCCTATTTGATGATCTCAACTCCACTGAACTTTTATCAATTGTCTCGTGCATGATCTTTGAGTCACGGTCTGCGGAAAATGTTGCACCAAAAATGCCTAGCCCACGTGTATCCAACGCTTTAACTGAAGTCATTTCAGTGTGGGCACAGTTAGAGGCGATCGAGAGCGAATACGGAGTTAAGACGCAGCGCGAACCCGATCCAGGATTTTGTTGGATCTCTTATAAGTGGGCTAATGGCGGCTCCCTGCAGAGCGTTCTTAAGGGCAGCGACATGTCGGTTGGTGATTTTGTCCGATCAACCAAGCAGCTTGTCGATCTACTTAATCAAATAAGTGCGGCGAGTGAAAAACTGCGCCCCGTATGCAAAGATGCAGTGAAGAGAATCGATCGCGGCGTAGTCGCCTATTTAATGGGGGATGTATGACGTTAATGCTTCTAGATAGTGCATCACTGTGGTACCGCGCCTATTACGGTATGCCTGACACTCTGCTTGCACCCGATGGAACTCCAGTTAACGCTATTCGCGGATATTTAGATATGACGGCTCGACTAGTCTCGATCTACAAACCCAATCGACTAGTTGCATGCCTAGATGGTGATTGGCGACCTACATGGCGAGTGGAGCTTTTTCCGGACTATAAAGCTAATCGCCTTGATGAAGATGGGGATGAAGAGGAAGAGCCAGATACGTTAACTCCTCAGATTCCGATACTTCTTGATCTGTTAGATCTCTTTGGTATTCAAGTAGTTGGAGTCGATGATTTTGAAGCCGACGATGTTATGGCAACCTATGCAGAAATAGAGAAGGGGCCGATACGGATAGTTACAGGAGATCGTGACTTATTCCAGATGGTCGATGATAAGCGTGATATCAAAGTCGTCTATTTAGCTAAAGGAATATCTCAACATGATTTAGTGGATTTACAATATGTTGCAGATAAATATCAAATTCCGGGGGAGCGGTACGCCCTGTTTGCCATGTTTCGTGGCGATCCATCCGATGGCCTGCCGGGTGTACGTGGTATTGGTGAAAAGGGAGCGGCACTGATTGCCAATAATTTTGCCAGCGTTGAAGATGCTCTAGCCGGCGCACATGCTGATCATGAATCCTTGCCGCCAGCTCTCGCCAAAAAGATTATCGCTGGAAGTGATTATTTAAAGATTGCGCCCACCGTTGTTCAGGTTGCACGAAATGTTGCACTTCCAAAGGTTGACCTCTCGATGCCAAAAGCCCCAAGCGATTTATCTGCCATATATCAATTTAAGGAGCGTTACGGACTCGGTGCCAGCGTTGATCGTTTGATCAGTGCATTAGGTTGGTAAATCTGCTGCTTAGTATTGTAAGCGGAGTTCTTCTCAGCGCAGCATTTGCACCATTTTCTATCTGGTGGTTAGCACCCATTGGAATTGCACTACATATGTACGGCATTTCTAGATGCACACGGCCCTTTTTAAACTCATTTGTCTTCGCACTCGTTTTTAACGCAATAACACTTCATTGGACCAGTATTTATGTCGGTTCAGTGCCATGGATCTTTCTTTTTGTGGGTCAAGCTGCGCTATTTTTTCCACTGGGTTTAGTTAAGAAGTACGGAATCTCTTTCTATCCATTTATCTTTCTTATTGCCGAAGAGGTAAGGGCACGTTTTCCATTTGGTGGTTTCGGTTGGCTAAGAATCGCTTTTTCTCAAGCCGATGCACCGTATCGAAATCTGGCGGCCATTGGGGGAGCAAGTGCACTCACTGCCACGGTGCTCAGTCTGGCCTTGGCGATATTTTCTCTCATGCAAAGAAGATTCAATCTGGTAGCACTATTGCCACTTCTATTACTGTTAATCACAATTCCAACACATCAAGTGGGAACTCTCAATGTTCTTATGGTCCAAGGGGATGTACCACAACTTGGTTTAGATTTTAATTCCAGGGCCACAGCCGTATTTTTCAATCACATCAAGGAGACCAAAAAAGCGTTAGCTAAAAATAGTGATGTCGACTTAATTCTCTGGCCAGAGAACGCAGTTGATGTTGATCCCTTTACTAACAGTGAAGTCTCACAGGCACTCAACGAGCTTGATAAACCATTGATTCTGGGTGCAGTTATTCGCTCACATGGAGAACTACAGAATGCATCGATTCATTGGACAAAAAGTGAGCAAAATGTCTACCTTAAGCAGCACCTGACACCATTCGGTGAATACATTCCACTACGAGGCATCGCCTCCAAAATCTCACCTTTCGTAGATTCAGTTGAGGATTTTTCACCTGGAAAAACGGCAGTAGTTTTCAAGGAGAAAACGGCCACCATTGCACCAGTTATATGTTTTGAGCTCATTGACGATCAGATTCTTAGCGATGCAGCTAAAGCGTCACACTTAATAGTCGTACAAACAAATAGTGCGACTTTTGGTACATCATCAGAGAGTGCTCAACAGTTAGCGATTTCACGAATTCGAGCTATTGAACATGGCAGAAATATTCTCTCAGTGTCGACAACTGGAGTTTCGGCAACAATTACTCATCAAGGAATCGTTGATCAGCAGACTAAAATGCATGCGCCAGAACATATTTTTGTAGATGCCAAACTTCTAGATAGCCAAACACCACGGGATAAGGCAGGTGACTGGGCATTAGTAATAACTATGGCGTGGCTTGTGATTCTGGCTCGTCGTAGGCTCAATACCTAACGCCGATAAGTTACATTATGTAAAGTAAGGCAGAACTGGAGTAGGCCTCTTTAACCTCTCCTATCGGTACTCATCCAATGGAGTACAGGCACAGACCAGATTACGATCCCCATGCGCCCCATCGATACGAGAAACCGGTGGCCAATACTTCATCCGAGAGCCAATCGACTCTCCAGGAACTAAACCATCTGGCAGAACGGGATATCCGCCCTTTTCACGGCTGTACTCCCTCTCCCATCGGGTTGAAACCATACACAGGGCTGTATGAGGCGCATGACGCAACGCTGAGCCTTCAATACTGAGCTTGCCCTCGATGATCTCTTGAATCTCGGCACGAATCGAAATCATTGCATCGATAAAGCGGTGAATCTCGGCGATGTCCTCAGACTCAGTCGGCTCAATCATCAAAGTTCCGGCTACTGGGAAAGACATGGTTGGGGCGTGGAAGCCGTAATCCATCAACCTCTTGGCAATGTCATCGACGGTGACACCTGAATCCTTGGTTAATCCGCGAATATCAAGGATGCACTCGTGGGCCACCCGGCCATTGAGCCCCGTGTAGAGCACTGGATATGACTCTTGAAGGCGTGCTGCAATGTAATTTGCAGACAAAATCGCCACCTGGGTCGAATGAGTGAGACCTTCTCCCCCCAGCAGACGAATGTAGGCCCATGAGATTGGCAAGATGCTTGCTGAACCAAATGGCGCCGCTGAAATTGGTCCCGGACCAGTGGACGGTCCTGCTAATGAATCCATCGGATGATTGGGTAGAAATGGAGCAAGGTGGGCTCGCGAGATGACCGGACCTACTCCAGGGCCTCCTCCACCGTGTGGGATCGCAAAGGTTTTGTGCAGATTTAAGTGAGATACATCGGCGCCAAATTTTCCGGGCTGTGCAAGACCAACCAATGCATTCAAGTTAGCGCCATCAACGTATACCTGACCTCCGGCATCATGTACCAGAGCGCAAATTTCAGAGACAGCGGTTTCAAATACCCCGTGCGTTGATGGATAGGTGATCATCAAGGCAGCAAGTGCGGCGCCGTGCTCTGCAATTTTGCTCTTAATGTCAGCAACAGAAACATTTCCATTGTCATCACACTCAACCACAACAACCTTCATGCCAGCCATGACGGCTGAGGCTGCATTTGTTCCATGTGCACTTGATGGAATAAGACAGATTTTTCGCCCTTGATCTCCGCGCGAGTCATGGAAGTTTCTGATCGCTAGCAACCCGGCGAACTCCCCTTGGCTTCCAGCATTAGGCTGTAAAGACACAGCGTCGTAGCCAGTAATTGCAACTAGCCAATCCGACAACTGTTGAATCAATCTACGTGATCCAGCGCTTTGATCAGCCGGAGCAAATGGGTGCAGTGAGGAAAACTCTGGCCATGTTACCGATTCCATCTCTGTGACTGAGTTCAGCTTCATTGTGCATGAACCTAAAGGAATCATTGTTCGATCGAGAGCCAAATCCTTATCGGCTAAATTGCGAAGATAACGCATCATGCCGGTTTCGCTGTGATTGGTATTAAATACTGGATGTGTTAAGTACTTACTTGTACGTAGGAAATTTGCAGGGATCTTTTTGCCCGCAACATCTTGAACTCCAAAAATAGAAAGCACGTCAGCAAAGGTCTCTTCAGTTGTCTCTTCATCAAAAGATACACGGACCTCGGTCTGACTCACTTGTGCAAAGTTAATACGCGCAGCTACTGCTTTTTGATGAATTGCCTGTGCATCCTTGACAACAATGTGCACTGTATCGAAAACAACATCAGCACCACTATTTGTTGCAGCATGAAGGCGAGCTGCAAAACCATTTACTCTTTCAGCTATATGTCGAAGACCTGCCGGACCATGCCACATTGCATAGAAAGCGCTCATATTTGCTAGAAGAACTTGAGCAGTGCAGATGTTTGAGGTTGCTTTGTCACGACGAATATGTTGTTCACGTGTTTGCAAAGCTAATCGAAACGCTGGCTTGCCGGTTGAATCAATACTCTGACCTACAAGGCGTCCAGGCATTGAACGTTCTAGTCCGTTGCGTACAGCTAAGAAGCCTGCGTGCGGTCCGCCAAATCCCATTGGCACACCAAAGCGTTGTGAAGTTCCGACAGCGATATCGGCTCCCCACTCCCCCGGAGCCTTCAGCAACGTTAATGCAAGTAGATCAGTTGCCGCGATCACTAATGCATCGCGCTTATGGGCGTAATCGGCAAAGCTTGAATAATCAATAACATTTCCCGTTGTGTCTGGGTATTGAAGCAAGGCGCCAAAGAATTCGCCCGCATAGCCATCTCGAACCACATGACCAGAATCGATTTCAACAACTGTGATTCCAAGTGGCTTTGCGCGTGTACGAACAACTGCTTTTGTTTGCGGGTGTACATGCTCCTCGATTAAAAATACGGCTTCATCGTTTAGCTTTGATGCGCGTCTGGCAAGTGTCATGGCTTCTGCGGCTGCGGTGGCCTCATCAAGCATTGATGCATTTGAAATATCTAGTGCGGTTAACTCGCAAATCATTGTTTGAAAAGTAAAGAGTGCTTCTAATCTACCTTGGGATATTTCAGGTTGATAAGGGGTGTATGCGGTGTACCACGCTGGATTTTCTAAAACATTTCTTTTGATTACTGGAGGAACAATGGTTCCGTAATATCCAGTTCCGATTAACGAACGGAAAACTTTATTCTCTGATGCGATTGCACGCAGTTCTGCAATTACTTCGACCTCAGTCCTTGCACTGTCCAGAGTTTTTTCGATAACTCCACTTATCGCGATATTTGATGGAACAACATCACCGATGAATGCATCAAGAGTGGAATATCCAAGGGCCGCCAACATCGCACTTTCATCTGCTGAGGTTGGTCCAATGTGCCGGCGTGAAAATGAATCGTAATCAGTCATGGTTCAAGAGTATTGCGAATTAGGCGCCTTTACTCCTGCGGCGAAGGGAAAGCTCATCGTTATCTGTACCACTAACGATTTGGCCATTGATCTCACCCTGCAGTAACAAGAGCGAGCCCTCAACTTCGTGCCAGACCTTGCCTACAGCGATTCCAAAGACACCCTGGCCACCGGCCAAGAGATCGATGATTTCATCAGAGCTTGTGCACTCATAAATCGAAGCTCCATCACTCATCAGAGTGACTCGCTCTAAATCTGTGACTCCCCTATCGCGTAAATGATCAACTGCTGTACGAATATTCTGTAGTGAGACTCCGGCATCTAGTAAACGCTTCACAATTTTTAAGACCAGGATGTCGCGGAATCCATAGAGGCGTTGTGTTCCAGATCCGCTTGCAGTTCTCACGCTTGGTTCAACTAAAAAAGTACGTGCCCAATAATCCAACTGACGATAAGTAATTCCAGCCGCTGAGCAGGCTGTGGCGCCACGGTAGCCGATCTCTGTTTCTTGGGAAGTCACGTCGAGCTCGATTCTCTTGGGGAGTAAAGCAAATCTAAGGCAGTGCAGAGGTAGATTCAATGACCGACACGGTCGAAACCTCTACTTGAGATTGAGGGTTTTACGCCTAGCCAGCAAAGTCTTCTGGGTTGATCTCATCCAGAAACTGCCTAAATCGCTCTACCTCTTGATTCTCTTCCCCGGCCTCGGCGGGAATACTTATCCCAACCTCGTCGATGAGCTCTGAATCGGCGAGAATATTGCTGTGTGTACGAAGTGCCAGAGCGATCGCATCCGATGGTCTGGAAGAGACCGTCACTACTACCCCAGCGCTGGTTCGAAAGTTCAACTCTGCAAAGAACACGCCATCTGCAATTGTGGTGATAACTACGTTAGTCAGAACGGCATCAAGGCCTTCAATAACATCGGCCATCAGATCATGTGTCATTGGACGTTGGGCCTTTACGCCCTGTTGAACAAAGGCGATAGCTGTCGCCTCGGAGGCACCGACCCAAATGGGAAGAAAGCGGGAGCCATCGACCTCTTTGAGCAAGATGATCGGTTGGTTAGAGGGCATCTCCACTCTTACTCCAACGACCTCCATTGAGATGTTCATAGCGCTTACGAGCGAAGGCGGTGAAGTCCGCCACGAACTAATGCGGCATGCAAACGTATCGACAGAGAGGCGATCTCCTTTTGAACCTCTTCGGCTCGCGCCTTAGATTCAGAGGATTTTTGGCGAGTAAGCGGAGTAATGACTTGTTCAATTAAACCAATCTCACGATCTGCCGCCGACTTAAATGAGCGAAGATGTCTGGCCTCAATGCCAAAACTTGCCATCTCAGTAACGGCCTTTGCAATTGCCAATGCATCTGAATCAAAGTGGCGACCTCGAGAGGCTATTAATCCATAGCTTTCAAGCTCCACTAATTGAGCCTCAACTAAGCCACTGTGCTTTATCAGCTCTTCTCGAGAAAGGCGCATCTCGCTGACTTCGCCAAAACTACTAGGTGCCATTTCGCCATCAATAGTGGCCAAAGACATTGGCGGACGTGGCGTTGAGACTCCGGCTGTCTGCGCAGGAGCCAGACCGCGATCCATTGCATCTAGATTGTCTTTGATAACTTTTAGAGGCAGGTATTGATCGCGTTGTGCCAACAATACGTATCGAAGGCGTTCCAAATCAGAGCTTGTAAATTTTCTGTAACCCGATGGTGTGCGCTGTGGATCGATGAGTCCTTCTGATTCTAGGAAGCGAATCTTAGAGATTGTGATATCCGGGAAATCGCTACGTAGGCGATTGAGAACTTCACCGATGCTTAAGTAAGCGCGAGCTGGAACGGCCATTACTACTCCCCTAATTTTCTGTAGTCACTAAAAAAATTACTTCTTGTTGCCAACAACAAAAAGTAGATGAAACTTACCAATTTGAATCTCGTCGCCATGCTTAAGCATTTCCTGCGCAGTTGGTACGTTATTTACATACGTGCCATTGAGCGAGCCAGCATCGCGCAGTAGAAAACCTTGCACGGTTTTTTCAATCGTCGCATGTGAGCGAGAAACAGTTACATCATCTAGAAATATTGAACTGTTCGTCGAGCGACCGATCGTCACTGCATCGGTAATCAAAAAGCGCGAGCCCTTCTGTATTCCTGTACTAATGAGAACCATCGCCGAATCCCCGCCAGTTGCAATTACTTGGGAGATTACATCCCGATCAGTATCTGCAAGTGAGGCAAGGTGTTCATCGATCAGACCGGCTGGGGAACTGCCTAATCCTGGTGTTGATAGATGAAGAGTGCTTGTGAGCTCATTTTTAGACTCCATAACCCCTCCTTCACCGTCAACCTGAGGATGACACTAAAGGGGTGAGAGAGTTTGGTCAAGCGGTAATAGTTGCGTACTCGATGTGATCTAAGAGATCACTCGGAGCGGTGGAAACCTCGATAATGGCAAGCCAGCCTGCGCCATAAGGATCGGAGTTGATTACCTCAGGTGAATTTGCTAGTGCATCATTGACACTTGTAACGGTTCCACTTACTGGTGCAAATAACTCTGAAACACTCTTAGTTGATTCAACTTCGCCGCACACTGTGCCAGCCACGACGCTCTGACCGACTTTTGGAAGCTGTACGTAAACAATGTCACCAAGTGCACTTTGCGCAAAGTCGGTGATTCCCATTGTGTAGAGATTGTCAGAGTGAGAAACCCACTCATGCTCTTTTGTGTACTGCAAGCCTTCAGGAATTGTTGACACGTGCGCCTCTTATCTGCGAAATTGCTTCGCGTGCATAACCTATACCTGTCGAAATGTAGAGGGCAATGCCCCAGATAGCAAAACCCCATCCCACGACAAAGGCCGTGGTTCCTAAGAAATTCTCGGTATGAGATAGCAACAAGAATGGAAAGGCGTATAACAAGTTGAAGGTCGCCGCTTTGCCCAAATAGTTCACGGTAAGTGGCGGATGACCTTTTCGTTGTAATCCAATGGTCAGCGCGCCCAAGATAAGGTCGCGGCCCACTAAGAGCACGATGATCCACAGTGGGACGACGTCTCTGATCAGAAAAACTACGAGCGTTGCAAAGATGTATAAACGGTCGATGGCCGGATCGGCCAGTTCACCAAATCGCGATGTCTGATTCCAGAGTCGGGCAAGCTTTCCATCGAAGTAATCAGTTGCTCCCCCAATAGCTAAAACCGCTATCGCCCATCCATCTGCATGAAGTTTCAAGGTCAAGTAGATAAATAGTGGAATACCTAAGAAACGTAAAAAAGTGAGTGCATTGGGAATCGACAGTAGAGATCTATTCATTTAGTCGCGCTCTTTTACTCGGATCGCTACTTGAACTGGTGTTCCGGGGAAAGAGAACTCTTCACGTAAGCGTCGCTCGATGAATCGTCGATATGAGGCCTCAATCCAACCACTTGAGAAGACCACGAACTTAGGAGGGGCGATTCCAGCCTGGGTCGCATAGTAGATCTTTGGCTGTTTTCCACCACGGACAGGAGGCGGAGTGGCTCCAATTAAGGCACCTAGGAAGGAGTTCAACTTGGCAGTTGGAACTCGCTTCTCCCAACTTGCAAGAGATGTTCGAAGGGCAGGAGCTAGGCGATCGCGATGCCAACCAGTTTTGGCTGCAACGTTTACGCGTTGGGCCCATTCAACTTGATCTAGATGACGATCAATTTCTCGATCCAGCTGATCACGTCGATCTTCATCGACTAGATCCCACTTATTCATCACGATGACCATCGCTTTGCCAGCTTCTTCAACCATAGTTATTACTCGAAGATCTTGTTCGGTGATTGGTTCAGAGGCATCCAATACGACAACTGCAATCTCACAACGCTCTAGCGCACTTTGCGTGCGAAGTGATGCATAGTAATCAGTACCTGATGCTTGATTAGCGCGCTTCTTCAATCCTGCAGTGTCGATAAATCTCCAGATCGACCCACCAAACTCGATGAGCTCATCAACTGGATCGCGCGTTGTACCCGCTACATCATCGACGATTGAGCGATTCTCTCCTGCTAATGCATTGAGCAGTGAAGACTTACCTACGTTTGGTCGACCGATAAGAGCGACTTTGCGGTAACCATCTTGCGTTTGCGCTCCGCCAACTTCTGGTAACTCGCTAACAATATGATCGAGCAAATCACCACTTCCGCGTCCGTGAAGTGCTGATACAAAATATGGTTCGCCTAAACCTAAACTCCAGAGCGCATGTGCCTCTGACTCTTCACGTTCGCCATCGACTTTATTGCCAATCAAAATTAGCGGCTTCTTAGCTTTTCGTAAACGTTGAACAAGAATGTCATCTTCATCTAATGCACCAACTTGAGCATCTACAACAAAGGCCAGTACGTCCGCCTCTTCCATTGCAATCTCTGCGCCAGCACTAACCTGAACAGAGATCCCATCCGGTTTTGCTTCCCATCCACCTGTATCCATGACGATGAAACGACGTCCACCCCATTCGCATTCGTACTGAATACGATCTCGCGTTACACCAGGAGTATCTTCAACAATCGCCTCACGACGACCGATAAAACGGTTGATTAATGTTGATTTACCAACGTTTGGACGGCCCAGAATGGCAACAATTGGAAGACCTAACAATGATCGCTCTCGTAGAAGTTCCCAGATGCGTTCAGTAGTTTCATCTAGATCTAAGTGCGTAGAATCAATTTCAACGGCATCGTTAGCAATTGCCAATGGCGATATCGAACGATTAGTGTCGATAGTGTCTCGATTATCCAAAGACTCTTTAACATCTATATTTCTATCTTCAAGCTCATTCTCGCGACGCAGTGCACGTGCATCTAAATCAGCTGTTAAATAAATTTTTAGTGCAGCCTCTGGAACAACTACCGTTCCAATATCTCGACCCTCAACAACAATTCCTTTTTCGGCGCGGTCGATAATTGTTCGCTGAAGTCCAAGAAGCTCTGCGCGTATTTGTGGCATAGCGCTTATGCGGCTTACATTTTCAGTTACTGAATGACCGCGGATCGCATGAGTAATTTGCACATCTCCTGCAAATATTTGTGGGTCATGAGGATCAGATACAAAACGAATTGGACGACTCTTCAATAGCTTCAAAATTTCGTCGGCAGTTTCAGCTTTATTTTCTAGTGCAACCCACGTGATGGCGCGATAGAGAGCACCAGTATCTAAATAGTTCCAACCAGCACGGACAGCGATTGCGCGTGATGTACTTGATTTACCGGCCCCACTTGGGCCATCAACTGCTACGACTATGCCCATGTCATGAGCCTACTTCTATTTACGAACCGGATGAACGTTCCATCCGATCGATGATAGGTGCTGCGATAAAGTCAAAGCATCGGAATCTGATAATGCCAAGGTGATCAAGGCGTTTAACTGACCTGGTGAGTGTTCAATCGATAAGTCTTCAACGTTGACACTGATGGAAGCACACTCATTAAATATGGCAGCTAATTGACCAGGTTTATCATCGATAACAATTGGAAGGTATGTGTATTGACGCGCACTGCCACCGTGTTTGCCAGGGATTCGGGCCCTGCCTCGTCCGCCAGCTGTCATTACTGCCTCGATCGCCGATGGTTGCTCTAGAGCTTTGATCATCGAAGTGAGATTGCTCTGAAGCCCCATCAATAATGCGTGGATCTCTACTCGATTTGAAAAGATAATCTGTGACCAGAGCACCGGATCCGAGGCTGCGATTCTGGTGGTATCACGAAGGCCCTGACCGGCTAGTTCTAGCCACGAAGGATCAGCTGACTCCAATGATATTGCTGTCAGAGTCGCTGCGATTTGTGGCAGATGCGATGTCATCGCTACAGCGCGATCATGCTCGGCTGCATCTAGAGTTATGGCACTGGCGCCCAGTAACTCGATCAGCTGGAGCACCAGCGCTACTGATTCTAGATCGCACTCGGCAGTCGGAGTGAGAACCCAACTTCTAGTGATGAAGAGATCGCCTCTAGCCGAGTGTGCGCCGCCAATTTCACGTCCAGCCATGGGATGGGTTGGAACAAAATGCGCCAAAGGCAGCGAAGAATTCTCAATGTGCACTATAGGTTCACTTTTTACACTACCTACATCCATAAACGTAGAGTTAGGGTTTAGTGCAAACTCTCTCTCAATGACCAGGGGTATCGCATTCGTTGGCAACGCTAAGACCACTAGCTCTGGAGAGGAAAACTCCTCCGATTGAGTAAGGTCAGATGCTAATCTCTGGGCTTTTTCATCACTATCGATCAGCTCTACCTTCACTCCCCTGGCAACTAATCCAAGGGCGATAGATGTACCTATTAATCCAGCGCCGACTATGCGTACGCGCTCAAGTTTCACTGTGCAATATCGCGGCGTAAGGACTGGGCGCCGTGAAGATAAATGTGTGAGATTTTATCGGGGGTAAAGCTGGTGGTGCAGTGCATCATCACACGAACCGTCTTATCTAAAGCTCCCGGAACATCGACTTCTACCGCTCCAATCAAAGGTACGGATTCAAAGCCAATCTCTCGACAGGCTGCAGCAGGAAAGGCAGCGTTGAGATCAGGAGTGGATGTAAAAATCACCGAGATGACATCACTCGGAGTCAGAGAGTTTGAGCGCATCATGGCTTGAATCAGCTCTTTGACGCCAGTGCCTATAGCCTCCGGGGTATTTGCCGTTACCTGAACGGCACCACGTATCGCACGCATTCTCATGTGATAAGACTACCTTTCCGTATAGATATTGGTGTGCATTTAAATCTCTTCAAATACTTTAGTTAATAAAGCGATAAAACTTTTTACCTGTTTTACTGAGCAACACTGATCTCTGGAGCGGTGAAGCGCCACGTGATTGAATATCGATATATCGTCTTGCACCGCCCTCTCTGAGCGTAGTGATTGTCGATAAAACAATATTGACACATTTTTATCGACATATAGTTATAACGATTATTACGTTTATAACGACATATCGCTAAATGTCTATAACCCTAAAACGTTACGTAGATTAGTTAACTCTCCAGAATTCAAGTCACGCCAGCGGCCTTCTGGGGTATCGCCCAGGGATATTGGACCAAACTTAGTTCTAATCAGACGCAGAACATCGACCTCAACGGCCTCCATTAACCGTCTAATAATGTGATAACGACCCTCATGAATAACGACCTCTATCCATGATGGGGAGAGCTCCTTAAAACTTAGAACCCGGCCCATTCCATCCTCAAGCTCAATGCCCTTGAGAAGCGTCTTTTCTACCCCGGTAGGCAGCTTGCCGTCGAAGTTAATAATGTAGGTCTTCTCTAATCCAAATGAAGGGTGGGTAGCTCTAAAAGTCAGATCCCCATCATTTGTAAGAAGAATCAAGCCCTCCGAGTCTTTATCCAAGCGGCCTACATGAAAGAGGCGCTCTTTACGAAGATCAATAAAGTCGCTCAAAGAGGGTCGACCATCTGGGTCAAACATCGTAGACAAAACGCCCTTTGGTTTATGAAGTGCAAGGTAAGACTTAGTCAAAGAGCGTGTGATTGTCTCACCATCGACTGCGACTTGAACCTTTTCAGGGTCGAATTTGGAGCCCATCTCCCGTATTGCGATTCCATTGACCGTGACACGGCCAGATTCGATTAACTCATCAGCACCGCGACGGCTCGTAATTCCTGCATCTGCGATGATCTTATTAAGGCGCATTTCGCCCATGGCTATCCTCCCGACAGTCAGGTGAGGATTCTAGCGCGTGTACTACTCGCTTAGCGAATCGAGAATCTCATCCAGTCCATCGAGATTAGGCAGGTATGGGGCAAGAGCTGGCAGATCCTCAAGGGAGTTCAGGCCTAGCCGCTCTAGAAAATAGGACGTTGTGCTGTAGAGAATCGCACCGGTCTCATGTTCAATTCCCGACTCTTCGACTAAGCCACGAGTGATGAGCGTCTTCATTACAGCCTCAACATTGACCCCACGGATCGCTGAGACGCGAGCTCTGGAGACAGGTTGACGATAGGCCACCACTGAGAGTGTCTCAAGAGCGGCCTGAGTCAGACGCGACTGCTGACCATCTAGAACAAACTTCTCAACCACACTGACGTACTCTGGGTTGCTATAAAAGCGCCATCCCCCGTTAATCTTTCGCAGCGAGAATCCACGCTCGTCATAACTGGTACTTAAAGTGATGAGTGCGGCATCAATCTCATCGACACTCTTCTCCAAGACCTGAGCCAAAACAATCTCAGTGACGGGCTCATCGACGACCATAAGGATCGCCTCGATAGAACGCTCAACCTCTACATTAGACATTTTCGCCACTTTCATCCGATTCTTCCAACACGACAGGAACGTCAAACTCATCACTTACTTCTACCTCGCCAGAGGCCGATCCGGTCCAGGAGATCTGTAACTCCCCCAAAGCGACCACCTGATCAAAGCGCAAAACTCCCTGGCGGTAGAGATCCAATAGGGCCAGAAAACGGGCAACGATTACCATGGTGTTGTCGGCATCAGAGATGAGGTTTCTAAAGCTCATGCTCTTGGTCCTACGCAACGCCTCTACAACGAGCTTAGACTCCTCAGCAACGCTTACAAGGGGTAGGTGTAGGTGCTCAATACCCACTACCGGAATGGTTTTCGGGGTCAGTACACGCTCAGCGATTGCGGCAAAACGCGCAGCCCCTACCCCAATGAGAACTTCAGGCAAAAGCGCGCTCAAAGCAGGATCTAGGGCCACTACACGGGCGAAGCTGCGATCGGCCGCTGCTATGCGCTCGCTAAAGGTTGCTGCAATCTCCTTGAAAGCCCGGTACTGAAGAAGACGTGCAAAGAGGATATCTCGTGCCTCAAGAAGGGCCAGATCCTCTTCATCATCGACCTCACCGCTTGGCAGAAGTCTGGCCGCCTTAAGATCAAGAAGGGTTGCCGCAACTACTAAGAACTCGGTCGCCTGATCCAGGCGCCATCCTTCACCTGATATTTCAAGGGCTCGGATAAAGGAGATGAACTCATCGGTGACGATGCTCAGGGAGATTTCGGTGATATCCATTTTGTGCCGTGAAATAAGACTGAGTAATAAATCAAAAGGTCCATCAAAGTTATCTAGGTGGACAGAAAATGCCCCAACCCCAGCGGTATTGACATCGCTGGCAGCGTCCATAGATACATCCATGAGCGCACCCTACTTCACTACTTGCTCAAGCCGGTATGCAACGCGTAGGCTCGCGGCCATATCTAGAAAGAGGTTTGACGTTTGAGCGCTAAATCGACAATTCGTGAAGAAGTCTCTACGACTTCCACTCTCTTGGGCAAGACGGCCAAGAAGTTTGATGTCCCAACTGCCATTACTGAGCATGGTCAGGCAAAGGTCATCGCTATCTTTAACCAAAAGGGCGGCGTCGGTAAAACGACAACGACGATTAACCTTGGTGCAAGTTTGGCAGAGCTAGGCCGACGTGTTCTTCTTGTCGATTTTGACCCACAAGGTGGACTCTCATTAGGCCTAGGTGTTAATGCCCATTCATTACCGCTAGAGCAGACAGTTTACTACGCATTAATGACTCCTACGGCCAATGTTGAAACCATCATTTTGAAATCACTTGTACCTGGCCTGGACTTCTTGCCAGCTAACCGTGATCTTGGAACAGCAGAGACAACGTTAGGTGCAGAAATCGGCGGACAGCAGTATTTAAAGCGCGCCTTGGCATCACTTCGAGATTATTACGATGTCATATTGATCGACTGCCAACCAACAATGGGTCAGTTAACAATTAACGCATTGGTAGCAGCCGATGAAGTTATCGTGCCACTGCAATGTGAGTACTTCGCACTCCATGGTTTTATTGAGCTGAAGGGAAATTTAGATAAGGTTAAAACTTTTCTCAATCCGAATCTGAATTTAATTGGAATCTTGGCAACCATGTATGACAAGAAGACTTCACACAACCGTCAAGTTCTAGAGCGCATTTTAGAACAGTTTCCACAAGATGTCTTTGAAACAATTATCGCAAAAACGATTCGTTTTCCTGAAACAACTGTTGTTGGTGAGCCAATAACAACATATGCAACATCATCAGGTGGAGCAGCTTCTTATCGCCGGCTTGCACGTGAACTTATCGCCAGAGGAGGCGCCCGATGACCCGCAGAGCAAATCTTCCAGGAGCTGACGAGCTATTTCGTTCAACTGCCCCAGCCCTTAGCTCTGTTCCTGCGGCACAAGAGCAAAGTGCGACCCTTGTACCACCAGCTATTGCAACTCCAAAGGCGCCATCTGTCAAAAAGGGAGTTCGTTCAATTGCCCGTCGACGCGTAACGACAATTGATCGCTCTCCTTCAGGACGAGAGCGCCATGATGAAAAGATTACTGTCTATCTTTCAGCCGATGAGTTATTTGATTTAGATCAAGCACGTTTGCTTCTTCGTGGCGATTTAGGCCTGGCAGCAGATCGCGGACGTATTGTTCGTGAATCAATTGCGGTAATAATCGCCGATCTAGAGGCAAAGGGAGATCAAAGCATCTTGGCGCGCAGGTTACGCGGGCTATAAATTATTTATGCTCGTGGGTGCGCCATTGCATAGCTCTCACGGACTTTATCGATAGTAATTAACGTATAGATCTGCGTCGTCGTCACCGATGAGTGGCCGAGTAGTTCTTGAACCACTCGAATGTCTGCGCCACCATCTAATAAATGCGTCGCATATGAATGCCTAAAAACATGGGGTGATACCTTGCCTTCAAGGCCAACAGACTGTGCTGCTTTCAAAACAATAGCCCATGCCGATTGTCGTGTGATCCGGCCTCCACGTGAGTTTAGAAAAAGCGCGGGATTAGTTCGTGTATTTTTCGCCGTCAATGTTGGCCTTAGCCGAACTTTATAATCTTCAATTGCAGCAGTTGCAAAGCTTCCCAGTGGCACAATGCGCTCTTTTGATCCTTTGCCGCGTAGTTTTAGAGTTGTTATTGGACCATCATCGCTCTGCATCAGCGATATATCGCTGATATTGATTCCGATAAGTTCACTGACACGAGCACCACTGCTATATAGGAGCTCAATCATCGCCCTGTCGCGAATCGTGATCGGATCACTCTCGCGGTGAGAGGCTTCAATCAACGATAAAATCTCATCAATACTCAGCGCCTTCGGTAATCTGCGGGCTGTCTTGCTACTTTCTATCTCTAAGGTGGGATTTACTAATCCATACTCTTGCGTTACATATTTAAAAAAAGATCGCAAAGTTGAATCAATACGATTGACACTCGATGCATTCAGTCCTGAACTTCGAAGCGATGCCTCAAAATCAGAGATCTTTTTGCTAGAGACGTCATTCAAGTCACCATTATTGATAAACGCGGTGAACTTTGTTAAATCTCGACGATAGGCAGCGATCGTATTTGTAGATAAACCTCGCTCAATTACACAGTAGTTAAGAAATGCCTGTGCAGTTGAATCACAAGGTAACGCTGGCATACCCATGAGCTTGCGCTACTGCTGGATAGTAAATCTCTCCATCATGGACATTAAGACCCTTAGCTAAGTCTTTATCCTTAAGGCATGCATCACGCCAACCATGCTTTGCAATAGAGAGTGCAAAGGGCAACGTTGCATTAGTTAATGCATATGTCGAGGCAACTGGAACAGCCCCAGGCATATTTGCAACACAGTAGAAAACGGAATCGTGCACCTTATACGTTGGCTCAGCATGCGTTGTTGGTCGTGAATCTTCAAAGCATCCACCTTGGTCGATTGCAATATCTACCAAGACCGAACCGGCCTTCATCAGCTTAACTAGGGCATTTGATACCAATTTTGGGGCTTTAGCTCCGTGCACGAGAACGGCGCCAATCACTAGATCGGCAGCACGAACTTCACGCGTAACTGCGTGTGCAGAGGCCACCAATGTTTTAATCCGGCCGTTATAAACCGTATCTATATATTGCAATCGGTTAATGGATCGATCTATCACTACAACATCGGCGCCCATCCCCATAGCGATTACTGCAGCATTTAATCCTGCAACTCCCCCGCCAATTACTACAACCCGTCCGGGAGCAACTCCTGGCACTCCGCCCAAGAGGACTCCTCGGCCGCCGTGAGGCTTCTGTAAGGCTGTTGCACCAACCTGAGTGGCAAGTCTGCCCGCAACTTCACTCATTGGCGCTAGTAATGGCAAAGCCCCATTGACTTCAACAGTTTCGTAAGCAATCGCAGTAGTTCCCGAAGCAATTAATGCATCAGTACATACTTTTGAAGCAGCAAGGTGTAGATAAGTGAATAAAGTTTGTCCGCGGCGCATCTTTGAATACTCGATCTCAATCGGCTCTTTAACTTTCAAAATAAGTTCAGCGCTTTCCCAAACATCATCTGCAGTTGCAACAATGGTTGCGCCAGTCTCAATGTAATCAGCGTCCGTGATTGCAGATCCAACGCCTGCACCAGCCTCAATAATTACTGTGTGGCCTGCTGCGATAAACTCACTGACGCCTTCAGGGGTTAATGCAACACGAGACTCTTGACTCTTAATCTCTTTAGGAACTCCAACTATCATCTTCGAACTAACCTTTCGCTGCTACCGCCGCTGCGATTAATCCAACAAAGAGTGGATGAGGTCGAGTGGGGCGAGATCGAAGCTCTGGATGAGCTTGCGTACCTATGTAGTAAGGATGCTCTTCTTTAGGCAGTTCCACAAACTCGACTAAATCTTGAGCTTTGTAGAAGCCAGAGAACACTAAGCCAGCAGCTGAGATCTTATCTCTATAGATATTATTGACTTCATACCTATGACGATGACGCTCTGAAATCTGATTAGCTCCATACGTTGCAGCAACAAGTGAGCCTGGTAACAGATCTGCTTGATAAAGGCCAAGGCGCATTGTTCCACCCATATCCTGCTTTCCAGCAACGATTTCTCTTTGATCGTCCATCGTCGCAATAACTGGAGTGCCAGAATCTGAAAACTCAGCCGAAATAGCATCAGTGATTCCAGCTAAATTTCTTGCAGCTTCAATCACCATGCACTGAAGACCTAGACACAGACCTAGTGTTGGAATCTTATTCTCGCGTGCATAACGTAAAGCACCGACTTTGCCTTCAATTCCACGAATTCCAAATCCGCCCGGAACGCATATTGCATCTACGTCATGCAAATATTTTTGCGCTCCTTCAGCGGTCTCGCACTCGTCACTTGGAATCCATACAATTTCAATCTTTGCTTCATTGGCAAAGCCACCAGCTCGTAACGCCTCTGAGACTGAAAGATATGCATCGGGAAGGTCAATGTACTTACCGACCAAACCTACGCGTATATGGTGTTTTGGGTGATGGACCTTCTCTAGCAAAGAGTCCCACTCGCCCCACACCACATCATGACTCTGCAGGCCAAGACGTTTTACTACATAGGCATCCAAGCCTTCTGCATGTAAAACCTTCGGAATATCATAAATCGACGGAGCATCAACAGCGGCTACTACTGCAGCCAAGTCAACGTCGCACATCAGAGAAATCTTCTTCTTTACCGATAATGGAATCTCACGATCAGAGCGCAAGACAATTGCATCAGGTGCGATACCGATACTTCGAAGTGCAACTACTGAGTGTTGAGTCGGTTTAGTTTTGAGTTCACCCGATGGTCCTATGTAGGGAACTAAAGAGACATGTAAATAGAAGACATTGTCTCGACCAACCTCTTGTCGAATCTGACGTGCAGCTTCCAGAAATGGTTGGGATTCAATATCACCGACCGTGCCACCAATTTCAGTAATGACAACATCAATATCTGGTGCGGCCATTGCGCGAATACGCTCTTTAATCTCATTTGTAATGTGCGGAATAACTTGCACAGTTTCGCCCAAATACTCTCCGCGTCGCTCTTTAGCAATAACGCGAGAATAAACCTGACCTGTCGTTACATTTGCAGAGCCATGAAGATTTGTATCCAGGAAGCGCTCATAATGACCGATATCTAAATCTGTCTCAGCGCCATCATCGGTGACAAAGACTTCCCCGTGTTGAAAGGGATTCATGGTGCCTGGGTCAACATTGAGGTATGGATCGAGTTTTTGCATGGTTACACGCAGGCCTCTGGCTACAAGGAGCCTTCCAAGTGATG
>JBMOET010000024.1:0-20188 GCA_049314595.1 Candidatus Planktophila sp.
CCTACTAAGAAAGGAGCATGAACATGACATTTCAAACAGTTTGGTTCCTACTCATCGCAGTTCTTTGGGTCGGATATTTTATTCTTGAAGGTTTTGACTTTGGCGTTGGAATGCTTCTTCGCTTTGTCTCTAGAAATGAGGCCGATCGTCGTGCAGTGTTAACGACTCTAGGTCCCGTCTGGGATGGCAACGAGGTCTGGCTACTAGTTGCGGGAGGTGCAACTTTTGCAGCCTTCCCTGAATGGTATGCAACGCTCTTTAGTGGTTTCTATCTTCCACTATTCCTCATTCTTGTCTCTCTGATTGTTCGCGGTGTGGCTTTTGAATATCGCAGCAAGTATGGAAAAGCACAATGGAGACAACGGTGGGATATTGCAATTCTCATTAGCAGTGCGATTCCAGCTCTTCTCTGGGGTGTCGCTTTTGCAAATATCGTTAAAGGTGTTCCAATTGAAAAAGCATCAAATGGTTCGCTTGAATACGTTGGAGGGTTCTTCAATCTCTTGAATCCCTATGCATTACTTGGTGGAGTTGTAACGTTGACGGTCTTTCTTACACATGGGGCAGTCTTTTTATCGCTCAAGACAACAGGTGGAATACGTGAGAGATCACGTTCGATTGCAAAGATTACTGGCTTGATTGCAGCAGTCTCATGTGTTGGTTTCCTTACATGGACCAATCTCTTATTTGCCGAGATCAATGTTCGCGTCTTGAGCCTCTCGGTTGTCATCGCCTTGTTATGGGTCGCTGGAATGGCTGCGAATTTGGTTGGCCGAGAAGGATGGGCATTTATCTTCTCTGCTGGTGCAATTGCAACATTTGTGTCAACGCTCTTCTACGCCCTATATCCACGGGTAATGCCAAGCTCACTTGGTGCACAGTTTGATCTCACAATCACAAATGCCTCCAGCACTGACTACACATTGAAGGTAATGACCTACGTTGCTGTAGTGCTTACCCCACTCGTGCTTATCTATCAGGGCTGGACTTACTGGGTCTTCCGTAAGCGCGTCAGTGCTTCACAGATTTCTAACCCAGATCATGGCGTTTTAGATGTAGTAAGCCATACCCTGCATAAGTGAAATCAGTTGATCTGCGGCTACTGCTCTCAAGGAGTGGTAGCCGCAGACTTTTCTTCGTATCAATTGTTGCAGCGCTAATCTGGGCGGCGACAATTGTTATTAGTGCTCTCATTTTGAGCTCCCTAATAGTGTCAGTTATTGAAAAATCGACGAATTCGGCAACCCTTCTTGCATATCTTGCCTGTGCCTGGATATTTAGATCACTCTTTCAATCTGGTTTTGAATATTGGTGCAGCCTTCAAGCATCACGAATTAAGGCGCAGCTACGAAGTGAAATAACCTCGACGTTGGATGCCTTTCAAAATCTTTCAGCTTCGCAACTGAGCTCGTTGCTTATCAAAGGGCTCAACTCACTTGATATTTATTTAGGACGGTTCGTACCACAACTGTTTTTTGCGAGCATCACACCTATAGTCGTTATCACCACGATTATGTTTTTGGATCCGCTATCAGGATTCATTGCGATTTTTACCTTGCCGCTCATCCCGCTCTTTGGTGCTCTCATAGGTCGCTACACGGCAGATTCAGTTGCCAAAAAATGGAGAACCTTAGGCGCGCTCTCACAGTACTTTGAGGACTCCCTGCGTGGATTTGTCACGCTAAAAATCTTTGGTAGACATAAGAGCCAGCCGGCGCGAATTTCCGAAATGGGCGATCGCTACACAGATGAGACCATGAAGGTCCTGCGTATCTCTTTTCTCTCAGCCCTTGCTCTGGAGCTATGCGCCACGATCTCTGTTGCACTTATTGCCGTCTCTATTGGTTTGCGTTTGGTAGATGGACATATTGGTTTTACTGCATCACTTGCAATTTTGATTTTGGCCCCAGAAGTCTATTTTCCGTTACGTAACGCCGCCTCGCTTTTTCACGCATCGGCAGATGGAACTGAGGCCCTCGCCAGGTTAAGTGAAATTGCGCAGCAACGCAGGACGGCAGTAGTTGATGAAGTTATTGATTTCTCTGCAATATCTACGGTGCAATGGAGTGAATGGTTATTGGATATTCCAGGACGCGCAAGCACGGTGATATTGGGCGATACGGTCAGATCAGGTGATATTTTCTTCATCGTTGGCGAATCCGGAGTTGGCAAAAGCAGTTTTGCCCTAAATCTATTGGGCGTTAACAATCAGAGCTCTGTGATGGCCGATGGCGTTGAAATAACACCAGAGCGCAGAACATCGTGGTTTAAAAGTGTTGGTTGGGTTCCGCAAAATCCCGCTCTTGCAGCTGGCGATGTTGCCCACCAGTTTCGAACTCTCTCATCGACCATAAGTGATACGCAGATCGAGCAAGCTCTATCGCGATGTGGACTTGAAATTAACGATCTACCATTTGGCCTAGCTACACCCATTGGCTCTTCGGGCGAGGCAGGTAGTTCGGCATCTGGTGGACAGATACGAAAGATTGCACTTGCTAGATCACTCATTACTAATCCGCGAGTATTGATTGCAGATGAGCCCACTGCAGATCTAGATGATAAGAGCAGCAAGCTTGTCATGAGTGAGCTTCGAAACTATGCAGCAACCGGTGCGATCGTAATTTGTATTACTCATGATCGCAGCGTGCTTCAAGCCGGCGATGTTATTGCGCGTTTTGAAAAGAGCGTGAAGGCATGATGCTTCTTGCTTACTTACTAGGGGCTTTTGCCTTTATCGGTGGAATCGGTCTAACGATTTCAAGTGGATGGTTAATAACCATGGCCTCCATGCATCCGCCGATCTTGACCTTAAGCGTTGCCATTGTCTTAGTTCGTTTTTTTGGAATCTTTAGGTCAGTTGCCAGATATAGTGAAAGATTAATCAGTCACAAAGCGGTATTTGGTCGGCTCACTTCGCTTCGAGTTCGTATTTATCAGAGCCTTGTCAGCAGTTCGATCGCCGTTGCCCGTACCTTTAATAGCGGGACGAGTGTTAAGACGATTGTTGACGATGTAGAACGCGCCCAGGAGTATGAACTGCGGGTCAAGCTACCGTCATCCTCGGCGATAATCTCGCTGTTTGCTGGAGTTGCACTTGGCTTTTGGGTTCGTCCGCAGACGCTATTTCTTTCGATACCGGCAAGTGCGCTACTGCTCTTTATCTATCCAGCCTTGATTGCCCGAAAGAGTCAGGTGATAGCGCGCTCGATTGAAAAAAGCGAAAATGCATATACGCAGATTCTTGAGGGATCGATTCATGGTGTCACTGAAGCTTTGATCTACGGCTATTTAGCGGACAACTTAGCTCAGGCGGGGGCAGCCGAGGACTCTATTCGCCGTCAGGAAGAGGATTTACTGAAGGTTACGTGGAGATTTTCTTCACTGGCCAATTTTACAATTGCCTTATGCGTTGTTGGCTTCTCCTGGCTAGCTTTAGTTCTCAATAACCTTCATCCAATTCCAGCGGTTCAAACAACGATGCTTATCTTTTTACCGCTCGTTATTTTTGAAGCAATCACTGCTTGGTATCCAAATCTATTTGCTGCCGGCAAAATGTTGATGTCGGCTCGATCAGTGCGCGAGCTGATACAGATCCAAGCAGATGCCGGCACTGAGCAAAGCTTCGACGAAGAAATCACACGGATATGTGCAGACAATGTCAGCGTTTGGTGGAATCAGCCTTTTATGGAGCCAACAAGTTTTGAATTAAAGACGGGTGAACTCTTAGTCATTCGTGGTGCAAGTGGAAGCGGCAAATCAACTCTTGCGATGGGACTTCTGGGATTGTTGCCTTACAAAGGATCGCTCACAATCAACTATCAAGAACTCAGTAGTTTTAACGATGTGTGTGGACGAGTAGTTGGAACCGTTCAGCGCTCACATATATTTAATACAACAGTGCGCGAAAACTTGAAAATTGCGAACCAGGATGCAACCGATGCACAGATTCATCATATTTTACATCTTGTTGAACTCGATCAACTTCTCAGTGAACTCGATAACGGTCTAGATACCCTCATTGGCGATTTTGGCCGTGTAATTTCTGGGGGAGAAGCAAAGCGCTTAGCTATTGCACGTGTTCTCCTTGCCGAGGCCGATGTCTATATATTGGATGAGCCCACAGAGCATTTAGATTTCGAACTAGCAATGCGCCTCGAAAGGGTGATTGCTACTCATTTGGCTAAGAAAATAGCGATCGTAATCACCCACTCGGGATGGGAAAATTCCAATAAAACTCTGACTATGGAGCGTTAAGTCGGGCCAAATCCCCAGAGACGCGAGAGAATCCCCTCGTGGGGGATTTAGAAAACAAACTGAGCAATGTTGTCGGTGATCGCACGGCAAAAGTTCTCTATGACGCCTTTGCAATCAAGACAGTGGGGGATTTACTGCGCCACTACCCACGCCGCTACATGGTTCGAGGCGAACTATCCGATATCGCAGAGCTCAAAGAGGGCGATGAAGTAACTATCTTGGCGGAGGTCTTTGCATCTACTACGCGGCAAATACGTGGCCGTAAGGGAAGTATTTTAGAAGTCATTGTTACCGATGGCAGCGATAAGTTGTCACTAACATTTTTTAATCAAGCGTGGCGCGAAAAAGAGTTAAAGGTCGGCGCACAAGGATTATTCGCCGGCAAGGTAGGCATGTTTAACAAGAAAAAACAGTTAGCCCACCCGGATTATCAGATGATTGCAGATGGGTCTGATGTTGATAATGCAGTAGATAAATTTGCAGGAAAATACTTGCCGGTCTATTCGGCCACGTCCAAACTGCCTTCTTGGAAAATCACTCAGTGCGTTGAGATGGCAGTTGCATCCTTGGATGAGCTCGCAGATTTTCTTCCAGATGAGATTCGCAACGCTCATAAGTTTCCAACACTTCAGCAAGCTCTGGTGCAACTGCACTCTCCTGCAGATTTAGACCATGCCGATGCGGCACGGGAGCGTCTTACTTATGATGAGGCATTTTTGCTGCAGTTAATGTTGGTGCTTCGTAGAGCGCAGTTAAAGAAATTACATTCGGTTTCTCGCACCGTGAAGAAGGGCGGAATTCTGGAAGCTTTTGATTCGGCGCTACCATTTGAGTTAACTGGGGGTCAATTAAATGTTATTAAAGAGATTGAAAACGATCTAGCTCAGCCGCACCCTATGCATCGGCTTTTGCAAGGTGAAGTTGGTTCAGGAAAAACTATTGTTGCACTTCGAGCGATGCTGGCAGTCGTTGATAGTGGTGGCCAAGCTGCCTTATTGGCACCTACAGAAGTCTTAGCGGCCCAGCATGTTCGAACTTTTGAAAAACTTCTGGGTCCGCTTGCACATGCT
Source organism: Candidatus Planktophila sp. (assembly GCA_049314595.1). Lineage (GTDB taxonomy): Bacteria > Actinomycetota > Actinomycetes > Nanopelagicales > Nanopelagicaceae > Planktophila. Next base: position 5,325 of record JBMOET010000024.1, read on the forward strand.
GGAATGTTAGATAGCCCTCAGAGCGCAACGCACATCACTTTAATAACCGGCTCACAAAATGCTGCAGCACGTAAAGATGCGCTGTCGCTGGCGGCAAGTGGTGAAGCTGGAATTATTGTTGGCACGCACGCCTTGCTAGGTGAGAAAATCGAGTTCGCTGATTTGGGTTTGATCGTCGTAGATGAACAGCATAGATTTGGAGTGGAGCAGCGCGATGCACTCAAAGAAAAGGCAGTTAAACCTCCACACTTATTAGTCATGACAGCTACACCGATTCCTCGAACCGTAGCTATGACGGTCTTTGGCGACTTAGATGTCTCAACACTGCGAGAACTTCCTTTAGGGCGCTCCCCAATAACGACACATGTGATCTCAGTGCTTGAAAAGCCAGCCTTCTTAGATCGAGCTTGGGCCAGAATTCGAGAGGAAGTTGCGCTAGGCCACCAGGCTTACATCGTGGCCCCACGAATTTCGGCCTCTGATAGTGAGAGCTCGGATATTGATTTCCTCTTTGGTGAGGAGTCAAAGGACATCGCTTCAGTGGAGGAATTAGCGCCCCGACTTGCCGGAGATGGCCTATCGGGATTGCGCGTAGCCGATTTGCATGGCCGTCAAAGTTCAGAGGTCAAAGATGCAACTATGCGCGCATTTGCAGCTGGTGAGATTGATGTCTTAGTTTCAACGACAGTTATTGAAGTAGGCGTCGATGTAGCAAATGCAACGGTAATGGTGATTATGGATGCTGATCGTTTTGGTGTTTCTCAACTGCATCAGTTGCGAGGTCGAGTCGGCCGTGGAACATCTGCTGGACTGTGCTTACTTGTTACGAATTCACCTCCTGAGAGCCCTGCCCGTGAGCGCCTCGATGCGGTGGCTGCAACTCTTGATGGCTTTGAACTCTCGCGTATCGATCTTGAGCAACGACGCGAAGGCGATGTCTTAGGTGCCAGCCAATCAGGAACACGCTCCCACCTTCGTTTGCTTCGGGTCTTGCGTGATGAAGAGTTAATTGAGCGCGCACGCGCCGATGCAGAAGGCATAATTGCGGCATCACCAGATTTATCTAGCTATCCTGGCCTTGCGCAAGAAATTGCACAGTTAGCTAAAGATGCATCTACCGACTATTTAGACAAGGGTTAGAGATTGAGAATCATCGCAGGAGTTGCCAAGGGTAGAACACTGGGTTCAGTAGCTGGTGCTACGAGGCCAACATCTGATCGGGCACGTGAAGGATTATTTTCATCGCTGACATCGGAGTTCGGAGATTTTCTTGGACTACATGTACTAGATCTCTTTGGTGGATCAGGTGCTATTGGTTTAGAGGCACTCTCACGTGGAGCATCGATAGTTCATATAGTTGAGCGAGACCCAGATGCACAAAAGACTATCGAAAATAATTATGAGTTAGTAATGAAGAACAAACCCGTTGGAAAATTTCACTTGTATTCGATGTCGGCCCAGCGATTTGTCAGTGATCCGCCAAAAGAGCAGTACCACTTTATATATATTGACCCTCCCTTTGATTTCACCAACTCCGAGATTGAAGATATTTTGCAGAAACTACATGAGGGTGAGTTCTTAAAAGCTGATGGCCTCGTTGCCATCGAACGCACTGCCAAAGGTCCACAATTTAGCTGGCCACAAGGTTTTAGCCCTGCACGTGAGAGAAACTACGGTGCAGCCAGTATTTTTTACGGCAATTACCTGCCAACGAATGGATAAGTGCGCCATCTATTGCTAGCGTTTGAGCCATGAAGCGCGCAGTCTGTCCAGGTTCTTTCGACCCAATCACTTATGGCCACTTAGATATCATCAAGCGTGCCAGCGCCCAGTTTGATCACGTAGTAGTTGCGGTTCTGGAGAATCGAACTAAATCAAGCTTGTTTACCGTCGCTGAGCGAATCGAGATGATCGCCGAAACAACTGCAACTTTGCCAAATGTGAGCGTGGATTCATGGACTGGGTTATTGGCCGAATACTGCAAGAACAACTCCATCACGGCCATTGTTAAAGGTCTGCGTGCTGTTACTGATTTTGATTACGAACTTCAAATGGCTCAGTTAAATCTTCAGGCATCAGGTGTTGAAACAATGTTGATGGCCACATCGCCAGCTCACTCATTCTTATCATCATCTTTAGTTAAAGAGCTAGCGCACTATGGGGGCGACGTCTCAACGATGGTTCCGCCAAATGTCAATACCGCGCTAAAACTACGAGTAGCAGGGAAATAGTCTGATGGATTCAGTAGATAAATTAATGTCAGCAATCACGTTAGTAGAAGAAGCACGTGGTGTTCCATTATCTGCAAGCTGTGTTGTACATAGAGGCGAAATGTTGGAGCTACTAGATGAGGCACGAGAAGCCCTGCCTACAGATCTAGAATCGGCTCAAAAAGTTTTAGGTGCACGAGATGCAATTATTGAAGAAGGACGCGTGAGCGCAGAAGCGATGATTTCGATGGCGCGCGAAGACGTTGCACGCATGGTTGAGCAGACATCAATTGTGCAGATCGCACGTGATGAAGCTCGCAAGATTTTAGATGATGCACGTGAACTTGCCGAGCAAGAAAAGACCGAGGTCGAGGAATATATCGATGGAAGACTTGCAACTCTTGAAGTAATACTTAATAAAACTCAGGATGCTGTGGCTCGAGGACGTGACCGATTAGCAGGTGCTGGCGATAAAGATGCCTTAGCTCAGCTCTCAGATGCGGACTAATGTCAATGCCACGTTCACCAGAGGTCTTTAAACTCAACACTTTTGAGCTGCCGCGTCGTGCAGGTGAGATGAAAGAGTATGAGTTAGATATTGAAGTTCCAGAAAATTTTGGCGTTCCCTTAATCTTTGTTCCAGCTGGTGAAGTAATTGAAGTAGATGCGCGGCTGGAGTCGGTTACCGAAGGAATACTTCTGAGCGCGCAAATCTTTGCAACGGCAAAAGGGGAGTGCACGCGCTGTTTAGATCCGGTCGAGTTAAGAATCGAGAGAAAGATCCAAGAGCTCTATAACTATGCGACTAAGGTCGGGCGATCGAAGAAAACTGCAGTCGAGGATGATCTAGATCTAGAGGAAGAGCTGATGATGGAGGGTGACATCATGGATTTGGAGTCACCGCTTCGAGATGCCATTGTCCTTGACCTTCCATTTAATCCACTGTGTAGCCCAGACTGCCTAGGTCTTTGCCCTGATTGTGGCGGCAAGTGGGCGCTACTACCCCCAGATCACGCTCACGAGAGCATCGATGCCCGTTGGGCCGCGCTTACGGCCATCGATATCGAAAGCCCCGATTTCAAGAATTAGAGGTTTTAAGGGATACTTACGCCCTGCAGCCATCGCTGCGCAGCGAAAGAAGAGGTTAGAAAAGTGCCAGTACCAAAGCGGAAAACCTCGCGTTCAAAGACGCGATCACGTCGAAGCCAGTGGAAGACAACTGCGGCCTCTCTTGCAACATGCCCACAGTGCCAGCAACCAAAGTTGCAGCACACTGCCTGCCCAACATGCGGTACTTATAACCGTCGCCAGGTATTAGAGGTCTGATCTGAGCTCGTTGCTTAATGAGAGGTTAGGGGTTGCAATTGAACCCTCACTTCTTCAGTTAGCTTTTACTCATCGTTCATTTGCATATGAATCGGCGAGCAAGGAAACTAATGAGCGTCTTGAGTTCTTAGGTGATTCAGTTTTAGGTTTAATAGTTACTGAAGAGTTGTACAAACGGTATCCAGATTTTGATGAGAGCCGCTTATCTCCACTTCGTTCCGGCGTAGTTAATATGCGCGCATTGGCAGATATTGCACGCGATTTAGATCTTGGAAAACATATTCGCCTTGGTAAAGGCGAAGAGGTCACTGGTGGGCGAGATAAGAACTCATTGCTCGCCGATGCATTGGAGGCTTTAATCGGTGCAATTTACTTACAGTTTGGTTTTGCAACATGCACAACCATTGTGCGAGGACTCATTGCACCGACTTTAGATTCAGCTGTTGCCAGAGGAGCTGGATTAGATGGCAAGACCGCGTTGCAAGAGTTAGTAGCTGCCATTGGCAAAGGCATTCCTGAGTATGTAGTGACTGAGGAAGGCCCAGATCACGATAAGAATTTCACTGCCCAAGCTATGGTCGCAGGAGAGGCAGTAGGTCTTGGCACTGGAAAGAGCAAGCGTGAAGCCGAGCAAGTTGCAGCACGAATTGCCTATGAAACCTTAAAAATCGAGCTACCCGAGCAGTAAATGCGCGGAAAAGCTGCTCGCGACGCGATAGGTTTGCCGCGTGTATTTGAAGAGCATCACCCTCAAGGGCTTTAAGTCCTTTGCTTCGGCTACCACCCTGCGTCTAGAGCCTGGCATCACATGTGTGGTCGGCCCGAACGGTTCAGGAAAAAGTAACGTCGTAGATGCCCTTACCTGGGTAATGGGTGAACAAGGTGCAAAGTCACTTCGCGGCGGCAAAATGGAAGACGTTATCTTCGCCGGAACTAGCGGGCGAGCACCACTTGGTCGTGCTGAGGTCTCTCTTACAATCGATAATGCCGACGGTGCACTTCCTATTGAATACAGCGAAGTCACAATTTCAAGAATTCTTTTTAGAAATGGCCATAGCGAATACTTAATAAATGGTGAAGCTTCCCGCTTATTAGATATTCAAGAACTGCTCAGTGACTCTGGAATCGGTCGCGAAATGCACGTCATTGTTGGTCAAGGTCAACTTGATGCAATCTTGATGGCAACTCCAGAAGAGCGTCGTGGATTTATTGAAGAGGCAGCTGGAGTCTTAAAGCATCGCAAGCGCAAAGAGAAGGCGATTCGCAAACTTGATTCGATGCAAGCCAACTTGGCTCGCGTACAAGATTTAACTGTTGAACTGCGACGTCAGTTACGTCCACTTGGTAAGCAGGCCGAAGTTGCCAAGAAGGCTGCAACTATTCAGGCCGATCTTCGTGATGCCAAGCTGCGTTTGCTTGCCGATGATTTTATTTCACTCTCTAAAGTTTTAGATGCCGAAGTTGCAGATGAGACTGCTCTGCGCGAAAGGCGCGCCATAGTTGAAGCTGAAGTCGATTCAGTTCGCGCCCGTGAAGAGGCGCTAGATACTCAGAGCGCAGTGGAAGGACCACAATTAGTAGCGGCCCAGGAGACGTATTACCAACTTAACTCCTTGCGTGAGAAATTTCGTGGAACTCAAAATTTAGCTCAAGAGCGTTCACGTTTCCTCAATGAAGAGGCTGAAGAAGCCAGAAGCTCTGGACGCGATCCCGTCACTTTAGATAATGAGGCGGCAGCTCTGCGCCAAGAAGAAGCAGGACTTCGAAGCAGTGTTTCAACTGCTCAACAAACTCTTATAAGTTCCACGGCCGAACTTGCCAGAAGTGAACATGCACTAAAGGGTGACGAAGATAAAATCGCTGCCGCAATGAGAGCTATTGCAGATGCGCGAGAAGGCACAGCGCGCCAAGAGGGCCACATTAAGTCACTTCAAGCTCGCTTAGAAGCGATATCAGAAGAGATTGCCCGTTTAACTCGCGCCCGCGATGATGCCCAAGCACGCGCAGATAACGCTGGGCGCGAATATGCAACGTATGAACTAGATATTGCAAGCGCTGACTCTGGTGAGATGAATCTGGACACAAACTTTGAAGGCGCTAAGACATCACTCGATGCAGCCAAGGAGAAGGTTGCGCATCTGATCGAAGCCGAGCGAGTCGCAGATCGCGAACGTAACGTTATCGAATCAAAGATTGAGGCCATGAAGCTCACCTCGCAAAATCGCGATGGTGCCTCGGCACTGCTGCGTGATTCGCATGGAGTGCACATTCTTGGTTCGGTAGCAGCGCTCATTCGCATCGACTCTGGTTGGGAGGCTGCAGCTGCAGCTGCCCTTGGCTCCTTAGCCGATGCTGTTGTGGTTGAAGATTTATCATCTGCAGTTACCGCGCTAACAACCCTGCGCAGTCAAAACTTAGGTCAAGCAGATGTACTTGTTTACGATCGTACGTTGGCTACTGCAGAATCGATTCCATCAGGGTTAACATCTTTGGCATCGCATGTTCAATCTCATGAGATAGGTGAGCTTGTTTCATCGCTCCTTGCCTCCTTTGTCGTGGCCGACAATGCTCGAGATGCCGAGGCGATTCTGCGTTCACATCCTGGGGTACATGTAGTTACTCGCGATGGAGATTTAGTCTCCCGCAATCGCGCTCGAGGTGGTTCGAAATCTTCATCGTCACTTATTGAAATCAACGCACTTATTGCCGATTTAGAGGTCAAGCTCTCAGCTATCACATCTCGATGTGATCAACTCAAATTTGAAATCTCATCTGCAGGCAGTGACGTTTCATCGCGCCAAGGAGATTTCGATATCGCGCTGGCTAAACTTAATGAATCTGATGCACGGATCGGTGCCCTTACTGAGCAGCTAGCTGTCTCTGGCCAGAATATGAAATCTGCAACGGCAGAGGTAGAAAGACTTAACTCAACAATTAACGAGGCAACAACGGCTAAATCACGTGATGAAGGTGAGCTTGTCATTGCGCAGAATCAACTACATCAGCAAGGCGCCGTTGCAGAGCCAGACCACACATTTACTGAGAATCTTCGCAACGCTGTCTCTATTGCTCGCACAGCAGAAGTTGAAGCGCGTCTTGCCGTGCGAACGATTGAAGAGCGTGTCACATCGGTGGCAGAGCGCGCCAAGGCGCTAGAGGCTTCAGCACATGCAGAGCGCGAAGCATCAGAGCGAGCAATTCTTCGTAGAGGCGCACGTGCAAGAGCATCGGTTATTTCGCAAGCTATCGCCGAAGCGGCCTATGAAGCGTTGATTCATATCGAACGCTCGATTTCTAAGGCGGCGATCGAACGCGGTCGCTTGGAGGAATCACGTGCATCGCGTGAAGGAGAGACTCTCACGGTTAGAACTCGGGGTCGCGAGCTAGCAAGTGAGCTTGAAGCTCTTACATCCAGTGTCCATCGCGATGAGATCGCACGGGCTGAGCAACGCATGCGTATTGAATCGCTAGAAAATAAGACTGGCGAAGAGTTCGGAATCGATACTCAGACACTTGTCGCTGAGTACGGTCCAGAAAATGATGTCCCCACTTTCTTCGAGAATGAAGATGGTGAAATTGTTACAACTGAGTTGATTCCATATCGCCGTGATCAGCAAGAAAAACGCTTGGCATCTGCCGAGCGCTCCTTGAACCTTTTGGGCAAGATCAACCCATTAGCGCTAGAAGAGTATTCATCACTAGAAGAACGCTTGAAGTTCTTGGCCGATCAATTAGAGGATTTAAAGAATACAAAGAAGGATTTATTAGACATCATTAAAGAGGTTGATGATCGAGTCCAGCAGATATTCATGGATGCCTACCTTGAAACTGCAAAGCACTTTGAAGAGATTTTTGCGCGCTTATTCCCAGGTGGTGATGGCCGTTTAATCTTGGTAGATCCCGATAATCCACTAACAAGTGGCGTAGATGTTGAAGCCCGTCCACCAGGAAAGCGTATTAAACGTCTTTCACTGCTTTCTGGTGGAGAAAAATCATTAACTGCCGTAGCGATGCTTGTTGCCATCTTTAAGGCCAGACCTAGCCCGTTCTATGTGCTTGATGAGGTTGAGGCAGCTCTGGATGATGTAAACCTCGGACGACTTTTGGGTGTACTTGAAGAGCTTCGTGCAAGCTCTCAGCTAATTATTATCACTCACCAAAAACGTACGATGGAGATTGCCGATGCACTCTATGGCGTCACGATGCGTGGAGATGGAGTAACTGAAGTTATCTCTCAACGTCTGCGTGAATCCGACGCAAGCTAACCGGTTAGACCATGGGACTGTTTAGTAAGTTCATCGCGAAAATAAAAGGAACAAATAGTTTTTCACCCGCCGATTGGCACGAGTTGGAGCAAGAACTTCTAGCATCAGATCTCGGGCCAACATTGACTCGTACATTGATCGAGCAAGCCAGGAAAGTAAAGAGTGAGAACGCTGAATCAGCACTAACTCAGATTTTGACTGAACAATTGAGTTCAAGCTCACGAGAATCACTTGTAAATCCATCTGGATTAACTGTTGTCATGGTGGTGGGCGTTAATGGAACTGGAAAAACTACATCGGTTGCAAAGTTAGCTTCTACAATGAAGAGTTCAGGTGCGAGCGTGCTCATTGCAGCTGGAGATACTTTTAGAGCTGCCGCAGTTGATCAGCTGCAGACGTGGGGGGATCGAATTGGTATTCCAGTGGTGTGTGGAAAAGCCAATAGCGATCCTGCTTCAGTTGCATTTGATGCCACACAAGAGGCTAAACGTTTAGGTGTCGATTTCCTGCTTATCGATACGGCAGGGCGACTGCACAATAAGAATGACCTGATGGCCGAGCTTGAAAAAGTTAAGCGGGTTGTAGAGAAAACATCGCCCGTGAATGAGGTTTTATTAGTAATCGATGCGACTACAGGACAAAACGGTTTATCCCAGGCAAAAGTATTTACAGAAAGCGTTAACGTCACGGGAATCATCGTTACTAAATTAGATGGCAGCGCGAAGGGTGGGGTAGCACTTGCCATCGAGAAAGAGCTGAATATCCCAATCAAATGGGTTGGCACGGGGGAGTCCCACACTGATTTTGCTCGATTTGAACCCACAAGCTACATAGCAGGGCTACTTTCGTAACGTAGATGTAACACGCAGAGGTTTTTTGTTATGAAATCGAAACCCTAGAGAACCCTTTTTGTAACTCGCCCACGGCATCTTTGCCCACATCTCAAAGGCGAGAACATTGATAATTCTTCACTGAAAGCAGATTCTCTTATGACAGATGTAGTTCTCAACTCTGGTGATACCGCGTGGATGTTGGCCAGTACTGCTCTAGTACTTCTTATGACTCCTGGCTTAGCTTTCTTTTATGGCGGAATGGTTCGCACTAAAAGTGTTCTTAATATGATGATGATGTCATTTGTGACAATCGGAATCGTAAGTATCTTGTGGGTTATCTACGGATTCGAACTCGCCTTTGGTTACAAAGCTAACTCGCCTTGGTATGGAAATATTTCATTTTCCGGACTTGGTGGCATGGTCAATGACTTAACGAATAATGGTGGAATTTACCCAATTCCAGTATTAGTTTTTGCCGCATTTCAGCTGATGTTTGCGATTATTACTCCAGCATTGATCTCGGGGGCGATAGCCGATAGAACCAAGTTCATCTCATGGGCTGTCTTTGTTGCAATCTGGTCAACGATTGTCTATTTCCCAGTTGCGCACTGGGTATTTGCATTTGGTAATAAAGTTGGCGATACGGTTACAGGAACCGGATTTCTTGCAGGAAAAGGTTTGGAAGACTTTGCAGGCGGAACTGCGGTACATATCAATGCAGGTGCAGCTGGTTTAGCTCTTGCAATAGTTCTTGGTAAGCGCGTTGGTTGGCGCAAAGAAGCTATGCGTCCGCACTCATTGCCACTTGTGCTTCTTGGTTCAGGACTCTTGTGGTTTGGTTGGTTCGGTTTCAATGCTGGCTCAGCTTTAGCTGCAAATGGAATCGCTGGGCTTGCATTTATGAATACGCAGGTTGCAACAGCTGGCGCTCTAGTTGGTTGGTTACTAGTTGAAAAGATTCGAAATGGTCATGCAACATCCCTAGGCGCAGCATCGGGCGCCGTCGCTGGCTTAGTTGCAATTACGCCTGCATGTGCCTTCGTTGCTCCATGGGCAGCTGTAGTCATCGGCTTCTTTGCCGGTATCTTCTGTGCACTTGCCGTTGGTTTAAAGTACAAGCTTGGCTTTGATGACTCGCTCGACGTAGTGGGCGTTCACCTTGTTGGCGGAATCTGGGGCTCACTTGCTATCGGTCTATTTGGTACGCATGTTGTTAATAGCCTTGGCTTAGATGGTCTTTTCTATGGTGGCGGAACCGTATTGCTAGGTAAGCAGGCACTCGGTGTCGCAATGGTTGCGCTGTATTCCTTCATCGTCACATTGATCCTTGGATTTGCGATTGAAAAGACGATAGGTTTCAGAATCAAGGCAGACAAGGAAGTTGAAGGAATAGATCTAAATGAACATGCAGAAAGTGCCTATGAATTATCGAGCTCATCACGTGGAGGTTCCTTCTAATGAAACTTATTACTGCAATTCTCAAGCCGTTTAAGTTAGATGATGTTAAAAATGCACTTCAAGCCCATGGCGTAACGGGTATGACAGTCTCTGAAGCCAGTGGCTTTGGTCGCCAAAAGGGTCACACTGAGGTTTACCGTGGTGCCGAGTACACAGTTGATCTAGTACCAAAGGTTCGCCTAGAGGTTCTAGCCGATGATGCTGATGCAGATTCTGTAGTTGATGTAATCGTAAAAGCTGCATCGACAGGTTCAATTGGAGATGGAAAAGTTTGGACAACCCCGGTTGATCAAGTTGTACGAGTCCGCACAGGAGAGCGCGGCCCGGATGCAATCTAAGATATAGCCCATGGGTATTGATGAGAGAAGAGCGCGATCGCAAGCAAGTGATCGCACTCTTCTCTCACTTTTTTCTATGGCAACATATGAGCACTTAGTAGTTTCTGATACCAAAGGAATTGCTGTTGCCGCAGTTGGTGGATATGGCCGAGGCGAGCTTTCACCGGGCTCTGATTTAGATATTGTGATTTTGCATCAAGGCCAGTTCTCGGATGAAAAACTCACTAAGTTCGTCAATGCTTTGCTCTATCCATTATGGGATACGCACAAAGTTGATTATTCAGTAAGAACTCGCACCCAAACTCACGACGCCGCACGCGGTGATCTCAAAGTAGCGTTGGGCCTGTTAGATATTCGCCTGATAGCTGGTGATGGCGATTTGGTAGAGCACGTTGCCAATGATTCTCATCAGGCGTGGCGAGAAAAGTCGGCTTTGAGGTTGGCTGAGTTAAAAACCTCTATGGAACAAAGGCACAATCGCGCCGGAGAGCTTGCCTACCTTTTAGAGCCCGATCTAAAAGAGGCGCGAGGCGGTCTGCGTGATATCAACGCACTTCACGCTATTGCAGCATCTGGCGCAGTGGCAGTGCCACTGGATCGAATAAGTAAGGCTGGACTAACTCTCGATAATGTACGTGAAGCCTTACACATAGTAAGCCGGCGAAACAAAGACCGACTACTTTTTCAAGAACAAGACAAAGTTGCAGCGCTTCTAAACTACAGCGATGCCGATGCCATGATGAGTGAGGTTGCACAAGCTGCGCGCTCGGTAGATTACTTGCTCGAATACACGTGGCACTTAGTTGAACATAAAGATAGCTCTCGGCGAATCTTGCGCCGTACAAAAACCCAATCGGTTGCACACAGTATTAGTATCGCCAATAATGAGATAGTCATAGATGCAGGTGTCTCTTTGGCAGATGATCCCGTGATCTCACTTCGTGCAGCGGCAACTGCGGCTCAATTAGGTGTGCCTATCTCACTTGAAACGTGTGCTCTGATTAAGGATTCACTTGCCCGGGGCGAGTCACTTTTACCAACTCCATGGCCTCGGGAGGCGCGCGAGTTGCTGATCTCTCTCATCGGTGCGGGCGAGTCTATGGTGCCGATTTTTGAAACGTTAGACCAGGAAGAGATTATCTTCAGTTGGATACCCGAGTGGAGAAGTGTTCGTTCACTTGCCCAACGCAACGCACTCCATCGCCACACCGTGGATAGACACATGGTAGAGACGGCAGTTCATGCAGCTACCTTGATGCGAAAAGTGCATCGCCCAGATTTACTGTTGTTTGCCTCACTCTTTCACGATATTGGAAAAGGCGACGCTGAAGATCACTCAGAGCGGGGAGAGCGATTAATTGTGCCCATTGCCCAGCGAATCGGTTTTTCTAACAGCGATATTGAGACTTTACAGATTCTGATTCGCCATCACTTATTGCTATCGGCAACGGCTACTCGGCGCGACCTAGATGATCCAGCAACTATCGCCTCAATTACTGCGGTGATACCTGATTTAAATACTCTGGAACTTCTCCATGCTCTCAGCGTTGCAGATGGTGAGGCAACTGGAAGTGCTGGCTGGAGTGATTGGAAGGCGACCCTGGTTTCAGATTTGGTCTCGCGCGCGAGAAAGGTGATGTCTGGATCACAAATTGCAGAACAACCATTGTTAAATCAATCCCAACTGGATTTGGCCGAGAGTGCACAGTTAACGATTGAACTGCGCGATCATCCCAGTGGCTACTCAATTGAAATAGTCTCACCAGATATGCCAGGTTTACTCTCATTAATTGCGGGGGTTCTTAGTATCTCTAGATTAGATGTTAAATCTGCTAGAACTAAGACTCACGGAAAATCTGCAGTGATGAGTTGGATAGTGAGCCCACAGCCACATGCGCCAACGGTAACTTCAGCAGCTCTTCGAAATGCAATTGAGAAAGCCTTCCACGATTCCCAACTTGTAGAAGAGACCTTACTAGCACGCGCAAAGATCTATGCCACGATTCCGACGATTCCAGTACCGGCACCTGATGTTGTCTATTTCAATGATGCAGCAACCGATGCAACAGTTATTGAAGTAAGAAGTCACGATCGACCGGGCCTACTCTTTAGAATCGGTGCCGCTATCACTCAATCAAAGGTCGATATTCGTTCTGCAATCGTTACCACATTGGGTGCTGAGGCGATAGATACCTTGTATGTAACCGAACTCATTGGCGGAGCATTAAGCGATGAACGCGCCGACGAAGTCACGTCGCGTCTACGAGCTGCTCTGGCGTAGTCTTAGGCCACTATGTTTGAATCCCTGTCCTCACGCTTTACATCAGCCTTTGGTGGCTTACGCTCACGAGGACGTATATCTCAATCAGATATCGAGGCGACCTGCGCTGAAATCCGTCAGGCACTTCTTGAATCAGATGTTGCGCTGAGCGTTGTCGATAGTTTTGTCGCCAGCATCAGCGAAAAATCACTTGCCGTGCTACCTACATTGCAGTCAGGTACTAATCAAGGCCAAGCGATCTTTGAAATCGTTAACGCCCAACTGATTGAAATCTTAGGTGGTTCAGAGCGCCGTGTTCGATTTGCTAAGAAAGCGCCAACTGTCATTATGTTGGCCGGCTTACAAGGAGCGGGTAAGACAACCTTGGCTGGAAAGTTAGCTAAGTTTTATGCCGACCAAGGCAATACGCCTTTATTAGTGGCATCTGATCTACAACGCCCCAACGCTGTTACACAGCTGCAAGTTGTTGGCGACAGCATTGGTGTTCCTGTCTTTGCACCTGAAGTGGGTAATGGTGTTGGCGATCCGATCAAAGTCGCTCAGGCCGGCATCGAGTTCGCCCGTGCTAAGCAGTACAACATGGTCATCGTTGATACTGCTGGTCGCCTTGGCGTTGATGAGGATTTAATGAAGCAGGCTATTGGCATCAGAGATGCCATAACACCTGATGAGATTCTCTTTGTCGTCGATGCCATGATGGGTCAAGATGCAGTGCGCACTGCTTCGGCATTTCTAGATGGCGTTGGATTCGATGGCGTTGTCTTAACTAAACTCGACGGTGATGCCCGAGGCGGCGCTGCGTTGTCCATAGCCTCACTGACTAAACGTCCGATTATGTTTGCCTCAACGGGTGAAAAACTTGGCGACTTTGATATTTTCTATCCAGAGCGAATGGCATCTCGAATCTTAGGGCTTGGCGATGTTGCAACGCTGGCTGAGCAGGCGAAGAAGGCCTTTGATGGTGATACATCGGCAAAGCTAGAGGCAAAGTTTGCAAGCGGCGAGGATTTCACTCTTGAGGATTTTCTTGAACAACTTCAGGCCATGTCGAAGATGGGCTCGATGTCCAAACTCTTATCGATGTTGCCTGGATCAGGTGCTATGAAGAAAGCGATCGATAACTTTGATGAAGGCGAGATAGTTCGCACCACCGCCATTGTTCAATCGATGACACCGACTGAGCGTCGTGATCCTAAAGTTCTCAACGGCTCCAGGCGAGCACGCATCGCACTGGGCTCTGGACGTGCAGTCTCTGATGTCAATAATCTCGTTGATCGATTCTCTGCGGCTCAGAAGATGATGAAGCAGGTGCGAAATGGGGGTATGCCGGCCGGTATGCCGCCAGGAATGCCCGCCATGTCGGCCCCTGCCAAGAAGGGCGTTGCGCAGAAGAAGAAGTCCAAGTCGGGAAATCCCGCTAAACGGGCCATTGAAGAGGCCCAATAGAGGATTTCGCGTAAATCCCCTTGGGGTGGCAGAATAAGCAACCTGTTGAAGGGGCCCTCTACCCCCAGCAACATCCACAATCGATAGTTGAATCGTATTCACCGCGCACCCCGCTGCAGTGAGTTGATATGACACACATATACAGGAGACACATTTCTTGGCTACAAAAATTCGCTTAATGCGCATGGGCAAAATCCGCACACCTTTTTACCGTGTAGTTGTTACCGACTCACGTAAGGCACGTAACGGTCTTTCAATCGAAGAGATTGGTCGCTATGTTCCAGGACAAGAGCCATCACTTATCGAGATCAACTCAGAGCGTGCTCTGTACTGGCTCGGTGTCGGTGCTCAAGCATCATCGGCTGTAGAGGCGCTGTTGAAGGTCACTGGAGATTGGCAGAAGCACAAGGGACTTCCAGGAACTGAGGGAACTCTTCGCGTTGCAGCTCCTCGCGTAGGAAAGATTGTTGCTTACGAAGCAGCGGTTAAGCATGCAATGGATGAGCCTAAAGAGGGTGCAACAACTCTTAAGAAGAAGGCTCAAGATAAGTTAGCTGCAAAGGCCAATCCAGTTATTGAAGAGGCTGTAGTTGAAACTCCAACAGTGTCCGAGCCAGTGTCCGAGCCAGTAGCAGTCGATGCTGTGCCCGAGGTGTCCGAGCCAGTAGCAGTCGATGCTGTGTCCGAGGTTCCATCGCAAGTTGTGA
>JBMOET010000025.1:0-19985 GCA_049314595.1 Candidatus Planktophila sp.
TTCTTCCAGCCTCCGAATGAGTAGTAAGCCATTGGTACTGGAATCGGTACGTTGATTCCCACCATTCCAACTTCAACTTCATTTTGATAACGGCGAGCTGCGCCACCATCGTTAGTAAAGATGGCAGTGCCATTGCCGTATTCGTGGCTATTAACAAGGGCTAGAGCGGCCTCGTAGGAATCAACGCGGAGCACACTCAAAACTGGACCGAAGATTTCTTCCTTATAGATAGACATCTGGGGCGTGACATTGTCGAACAAAGTAGGTCCAAGCCAAAAACCATCTCCAGCAATCTCTAGTGCCCTACCATCGACAACAAGTGTTGCACCGGCCTTTGCTCCAGCTTCAATGTATGAGGCAACTTTGTCACGGTGAACTTTAGTAACAAGTGGACCCATATCGGAGCCTTGTGTTCCATCACCAGTTTTAATATTTGCCATGCGTGACTTAATACGCGCAACAAGTGCGCTAGCAATCGGTTCTACTGCAACGATCGCAGAGATTGCCATGCAGCGCTCTCCTGCTGAGCCAAAGCCAGCGTTAATTGCAGCATCGGCGGCGAGTTCTAAGTCGGCATCAGGTAAAACCACCATGTGATTTTTTGCGCCGCCTAAAGCTTGTACACGCTTGCCCGCTTTAGTGCCGGTCTCATATACATAACGCGCGATAGGAGTAGAGCCAACAAATGAAACGGATTTAATTCCGGGATGAGTTAGTAATGCATCAACAGCGACTTTGTCACCATGAACAACATTGAAAACGCCATCAGGTAATCCCGCTTCTTTCCACAACTGGGCCATCAACATTGTGGCACTTGGATCTTTTTCAGATGGCTTAACGATGACGGTATTTCCACATGCGATAGCAACTGGGAAAAACCACATTGGGACCATCGCTGGAAAGTTAAATGGAGAGATAATTGCAACGGGTCCAAGGGCTTGGCGAATTGAGTAGACATCTACACCAGTTGAAACTTCTTCAGAAAAACCACCCTTTAACAAATGTGGAATTCCGCAAGCAAATTCAACGACCTCAAGGCCACGAGTTACTTCTCCCGCAGCATCGCTCAAGACTTTTCCATGCTCATCGGTAATGAGTGCAGCGATTTTTTCTTTATTTTGCTGAACTAGTTCGCGGAAGGCAAATAAAACTTGGGTGCGCTTGGTCAGCGAACTATGGCGCCAGGTTGAAAAGGCGGCTGAGGCTGCATCTACTGCTAAGCCAACAGTTGCTACATCGGCAAAGGCAACCTTTCCTGTTACTTGACCAGTAGCCGGGTTGAAAATATCCCCGCTTCGTTCTGGCTGCTGGGTGGATGGGGCGCCGTTGATCCAATGTGTTATCTGCTTCATAGCCGCAATCTACTTCAGGGCGTTAAGATGGCGCCAATTCCTATCAATCAACCAGGGTTAGAGGCTACTTTCATGAGTACACCAGTTAACGATCCAGCTAAGCAGGCCGCCGTCAGCGCTGCAGACCACAAGTATGTTTTTCACTCATGGTCGGCTCAGGGTGCAATTAGCCCAATGCCTGTTGCAAGTGGTTCGGGTTCATACTTTTGGGATCACGAGGGAAAGACATATTTAGATTTCTCATCTCAACTGGTCTTTACAAATATCGGACATCAGCATCCGACGGTTATTAAGGCCATCGCCGCCCAGGCTGAAATCATCGCAACTGTTGCCCCGCAGCACGCCAACGATGCACGCAATGAAGCTGCACAAAGAATTGTTGAACTAGCTGGCGGACATTTTGCTAAAGTCTTTTTCACTAACGGCGGCGCAGATGCGATTGAAAATGCAATTCGTATGGCTCGTATGCACACACACAAGCACAAAGTCTTATCTACATATCGTTCGTATCACGGCAATACAGGGGCTGCAATTAATGCAACTGGAGATCCACGTCGTCTCCCAAATGAGTTTGCATTTGGTCACGTGCACTTCTTTGGTCCATATCTATATCGCACGGCTTTTTGGGCACAAAATGAAGAAGAAGAGTGCAAGCGCGCACTTGAGCATCTTGAGCAGACAATTATCTTTGAAGGTGCAAGCACTATCGCTGCAGTTTTGATCGAATCAGTTCCAGGTACTGCCGGCGTACTTGTTCCACCTAAGGGTTACTACGAAGGCCTGCGCGCATTGTGCGATAAATACAAGATCATGTGGATCGCCGACGAAGTAATGTCGGGCTTTGGCCGTACAGGCAAGTGGTTTGCATACCAACATGGCAGCGTCCAACCAGATCTGATTACCTTTGCTAAGGGTGTTACATCGGGATATATACAACTTGGCGGCGTAGTAATTAGTGAGACTGTATCTAAGACTTTTGATGAAAAAGTCTTTGCTGGTGGCCTTACATATATGGGCCATCCAATTGCATGTGCAACTGCGGTTGCCACTATCGATGTAATGAAAGATGAAAAAATGCTAGAGAACGCCACCATGATTGGTGAAACAATCTTGGGTCCTGGCCTCGTTGAATTAGCTAAGAAGCACAAGGTAATTGGCGATATCCGCGGCGCAGGTGTGTTCTGGGGCGTTGATTTAGTCAGTGATCGTGCAACGCGCGAGCCTCTTGCACCCTACGGTGCATCTAGTCCTGCAATGAATGAATTTGTAGCGGCTTGTAAGAAGCTTGGGCTTATGCCATTTAATAACTTCAACCGCATTCACTTGTGCCCACCATGCAATATCTCAGTCGAAGACGCTAAAAAGGGTCTTGCGATCATAGATCAGGCTTTGGGTGAAATCAGTAAGTACTACACAGGTCAATAAAAATTAGTTCTGGAGATTAAACGTTGAACCTAAATTCAACGACATCTCCATCATGCATGACGTAGTCCTTGCCTTCCATACGAACTTTGCCTTTGGCCTTTGCCTCGGCCATGGAACCTGCTGCGATTAGATCATCGAAGCTGACGATTTCGGCTTTGATAAAACCTTTTTGAAAGTCGGTATGAATAACCCCGGCGGCCATTGGCGCTGTGTCACCTTTGTGAATCGTCCATGCGCGTACTTCTTTTGGTCCAGCAGTTAAATATGTTTGCAGACCTAACGTGCGAAAGCCGACGTGGGCCAGTGTTGCAAGTCCTGGCTCCTCTAAACCGATCGACTGCAAAAGCTCTAACGCATCCTCGTCGCTGAGTTCGGCGAGTTCGGCCTCAGTCTTTGCATCTAAAAATATTGCTTCAGCAGGGGCAACCAGGGCCGCTAACTTTGTTCGCAGATCGGCATCACTTAATTCGGCAGCATCGACGTTAAAGACATAGAGAAATGGTTTAGCTGTGAGAAGCTGTAATTCAGCAACAAGTGAGAGATCGACTTTGCTGCTAGATAATGGCTTGCCGGAGTTGAGAACAGCTTCGGCCTCTTTGACTGCATCCACAACATGTTGGCGCTCTTTATTAACACGCGCCTCTTTTTCAAGACGTGGCAAAGCCTTTTCAATCGTTTGTAAATCTGCGAGCGCGAGTTCGGTATTGATGATCTCCATGTCGCTGGCTGGATCAACGCGACCTTCGACGTGAATAACATCGCCATCACTAAAAACTCGAATAACTTGGCAGATCGCATCGGTCTCGCGAATATTGGCCAAGAACTTATTTCCAAGGCCCGCACCTTCAGATGCACCTTTTACGATTCCAGCGATATCGACGAAGGAGACGACCGCAGGCAACAAGGTCTGTGAACCCACGATTGCGGCCAAGGCGGCTAGGCGGGTATCGGGGACTCCCACAACTCCAACATTGGGCTCGATAGTGGCAAAGGGATAATTGGCCGCTAGAACATTGTTCTTTGTCAGGGCGTTAAACAGGGTGGACTTACCCACATTGGGCATACCGACGATTCCGATTGAAAGACTCATAGGCGGTAGAGCCTACGCGCAAATGTCAGTGCAAACTGCCACGATAGGCCCATGCCCGCATACGTAGTGACACTTCTAATAGGCCTTATCGCTGGAGCTGCCATTGGCTATCTACTTCGCGCCCTTAAATCTGGCAGCGCTGTGGCCGATCGCGCTCTGCTCGATGATTACAAAGCGCAGTTGGCCGCTGAACGGGGCAAGACAGAATCGGCAGTTAAGTTAAATGCCGAGTTAGTTGCAATGAAGGAGTCGGTCAACAAACTTTCAACGCAGGCCGCCGAAGCTAACCGTATTCGCACAGAGGCCGAAGCAAAGTTAGAGACAACAATTACCGAGATGCGCCGAGCATCTGAATCAATCTTTGATGAGACTAAAAAAATCGCCGGTGCATTGAGCAACAACCAAGTCCGCGGAAAGTTTGGCGAGGCACAGTTAGAGCTTTTGCTACAAGGTGCGGGTCTGCGCGAAGGTCACGAGTACAGCAGGCAGCGATCCACAACAGATGCCGATTCATCCGGCATTCCAGATATCACAGTAAATATGCCTGGCGGCAGTTCGATCTTTATCGACTCAAAGTTTCCCTTCGATCGTTTTCTGGAGGCCTTTGGAACCGAGGTTCAAACCGAGCGCGATGAGTTCTTTAAACAGCACACCGATGATTTACTCAAACATGTTCAAGCACTTGCAAAGCGTGGCTATCACAAGTCGGCGGGCTCACCTGATTTTGTCGTTCTCTTTGTTCCCTTTGAAACTCTGTTGTCAGAGGCGCTGCGCATGGACCCAAACCTGCTAGAAAAGGCCTTTAAAGTAGGTGTCACTATTGCAACTCCAACGTCGATGATGGCGCTGCTGCGAACAATTGGATTTATCTTTACCCGCAATAAGTTAGCTGAAAACGCCGATGAGATTCAAAAAGTTGCCAGCACGTTTTTAAAGAACATCACGTTGTTGCACACCAAGATCGTTGCCGTTGGTAAGGCGATTACCTCTACCTCCAAAGCATATGAAGATCTTGTGCCAACGGCTGAAAAAACCGTACTTAGCCCAGCACGGCGAATTCATAACTTGGGTGTATCGGGCGATAAAGATAAACTGGCCATTGAATATCCAGAGGCCCCGGGTGCCGTGCGCGAGCTCAACAATATGGAGCTGGCAGTTGATGATGATTTTATCGATGCAGAAGAGATTAGCGATGGAGATAAATAGATGAGCTCACTCAAGGCGATTGCAATCACAGGACCTGGTTTAAAAAAGCAGGGCATCGTAGTTCTGCAAGCGCTATTAATCGGTTTCTTCACTTTTATCGAACTCACTCTACGCAGTGGTGTTGGCATCCTTACTGGCATTGCACTTCTCATAGCCTTCTTTGGCGGCATCCGTTTTGGTCGCCCCGGTACAACCTATGTCTCGGTTGTTACTCCACCCTTAGCATTCGCAGCCATCGCAGGCTTCTGGATTCTCATTCTCGATGGCTTTAGACCTTCGCGCTTTGGTATCGACTTTATTGCAGCCCTTGCCAGCGAAGCGCCATTTCTGATTATCGGAGCGCTCTATGGGTGGTTTGTCTTTCTTAATGCAAAGGCTAAAAAGAAGCCATCTAAGCCCCGCCGAACTGAATAGTTAAGCCTTACCCGCAGCCTTCATATCTTTGCGAAGCTCAGGGGGAAGTGAGAAGAGCAGGGACTCTTGTGTAGCCGTAACCGTTTCAACATCGCCATAACCGCGCTCGGCTAGCCAGACCAAGACATCATCGACCAATATCTCTGGCACTGATGCCCCACTGGTTAAGCCAATTGTTTCAACATTAAGTAGCCAGTGCTCTTGAATCTCTTCGGCGTAGTCAACTAAGTGTGAAGCCTTCGCACCGTACTCAAGTGCAACTTCTGCCAAGCGAACTGAGTTAGAAGAGTTCTGCGAGCCAACAACGATCACTAAATCCGCCTTAGCCGAGATAGCTTTAATCGCCTCTTGGCGATTTTGTGTGGCATAACAAATATCATCACTGGGCGGATCTTGAATATCCGGAAAGCGCTCTTTCAAAATCGCAACGGCAGATAGCGTCTCATCCACACTCAACGTTGTCTGCGATAGCCAGACTAATTTCTTACCTGGTGTTGGCACTACGGTGCGCGCGCCATCTAGACCATCGATAACGCGAACTTTATCAATCGCCTCACCGGCCGTGCCCTCAACCTCTTCATGGCCATGGTGGCCGATCAATAAGATCTCGGCATCTTCGTTAGCAAATCGACGGACCTCGTGGTGCACCTTGGTGACCAGCGGGCAGGTTGCATCGATTGTTTTTAAACCGCGCGACGCCGCTTCGGCATGGACACTGGGTGCAACACCGTGAGCAGAAAAAACTACGGTCTTGCCTTCTGGAACTTCATCGGTCTCATTAACAAAAATTGCGCCTTTGGCTTCAAGGCTGGCCACAACGTGAACATTGTGAACGATCTGCTTTCGCACATAGACCGGAGCGCCATAGAGCTCTAGAGCTTTTTCGACCGTCACCACTGCGCGATCAACGCCGGCGCAATATCCGCGGGGCGCAGCAAGCAGAACTCTCTTAGCCATGGGGTGAGTCTATTAGGCTCATCCCATGTTCGAAACTTCAAGTGAGGCCCCGGCAACGGTGCGGGTAGTTACTGAAGCCATTAAAGAGTATGTCGATCGCTTAGGCCCTATCTGGGTAGAGGGTGAAATCAGCGAGCTCAATGAACGCAGCGGAATGATGGCCTTTATTCGCCTGCGTGATCCCAGCGTTGATATGTCGTTATCGGTGATGTGTCATAAATCAGTTATCGCTGCCGCCCAACCGCTGCCGCCCAACGCCCGCGTAGTTTTGTATGCAAAGCCATCCTGGTATACAAAAAACGGCTCACTTACATTATCGGCCCGCGAGATACGCCACGTTGGAGTCGGCGAATTATTAGCCCGACTTGAAGCTCTGAAAACTGCGCTAGCGGGTGAAGGTTTATTTGATTCAGATCGCAAAGTTGAACTTCCACTTCTGCCGAAAAAAGTCGGTCTTATTTGTGGACGCAATACCGATGCCGAAAAAGATGTGGTTGAAAATGCTAAGCGCCGCTGGCCCAGTGTTGTCTTTGAAATCCGTGAAGTCACAGTGCAAGGCGCAGCGGCAGTTACTGAAGTATCGGCAGCGCTCATGGAGCTTGAAGCCGATCCAGATGTTGAGGTCATTGTTATTACACGTGGTGGTGGATCCTTTGAAGACCTGCTGCCATTTAGCGATGAAGGTTTAGTACGTCTAGCTGCATCATGCACAACACCAATTGTTAGTGCAATTGGCCATGAAAAAGATTCACCGCTCCTAGATCTCGTCGCAGATTTTCGAGCATCAACGCCAACTGATGCCGCCAAACATGTAGTGCCAGATATCGCCGAAGAGATTGCGATGATTGACGAGCTGCGCGAGCGCGCCCGCAGAAAACTGATGGGGCTGATTGAGTTAGAGCGCGCTCGGATTACTAACTTTAAAGATCGCCCGGTGATGAAAGATCCGCACGTCATTATTACCAGCCGCGCCGAAATCATTACCGCCTATCGCCAACGATCTCACCGCAGCTTTGCCGGACACGTGAAGTTAGCTAAAGAGGAGCTGGTCCAGATTAAAGCTCGTGTTCGCGCACTGTCTCCCCAGGCAACCCTTGACCGCGGGTATTCGGTAGTGCAGTTGGCCAATGGCGATATCGCCCGCGATGCCAGTGCCTTAAAAACTGGAGACTCACTGCGGCTGCGTTTAGCCAAGGGCGAGACCAATGCCATAGTGACCGCCAATAGTGTGAAGGAGTAGATTTCATCCATGACTGAGAAGAAGTTGTCCTATGAAGCGGCCCGCGACGAGCTGGCCGAGGTCGTTGCCGCCCTTGAAACCGGCAGTGCAACCTTAGAAGAGTCCCTCAAGCTATGGGAGCGCGGTGAAGCATTAGCTGGGATCTGCCAAGAATGGCTAGATGGTGCTAAAAAGAAGCTCGATGCGGTTAAGCCGTAAAAAAAGATGCCAACTTTTTCCTACTCAGAGCTTTTGCCCCTTGGCAACGATGAGACCACATATCGCCTCGTAAGTCATGAAGGCGTCAGCGTTGTAAAACTAGGAGATAAAGAGTTTCTCCAGGTCGATGCCAGCGCCTTAGAAAAACTAACGGCAGAAGCGATTCACGATATTTCACATTATCTGCGCCCGGCGCATTTGCAGCAGTTAGCCAACATTATCGCCGATCCAGAGGCTTCACCCAATGATCGCTTTGTTGCAACCGATCTTTTGAAAAACGCCAACATATCGGCCGGTGGAATCTTGCCGATGTGCCAAGACACTGGCACAGCATTGGTCATGGCTAAAAAGGGTCAATATGTTTTAACGACATCAAAGGACGAGGTCGCAATTTCACAGGGTATCTACGATGCCTATACAACCTTGAACCTTCGATACTCACAGATGGCGCCCGTCACGATGTGGGATGAGAAAAATACTGGCAACAACTTACCTGCCCAGATTGAGATCTTTGCCGATAGCGATCACCCTGATGAGTACAGCTTTTTATTCATTGCCAAAGGCGGCGGCAGCGCTAACAAATCTTTTCTGTATCAAGAGACCAAGGCGATTTTAAATCCCGCATCCTTTATGACATGGCTAGATGAAAAACTTCGATCGATCGGTACCGCTGCCTGTCCTCCGTATCACTTAGCAATTGTTATTGGCGGCACCAGCGCCGAGCACACGGTGAAGACGGCCAAGTTAGCCAGCACTAAGTATTTGGACTCACTGCCAACTACTGGCGATGCTGTCACCGGTCATGGCTTTCGCGACCTAGAGCTTGAGCAACAAGTCCTTGAACTGACTCGTACCTTAGGAATCGGAGCTCAGTTTGGTGGAAAGTATTTCTGTCACGATGTTCGGGTTGTCCGCCTGCCTCGCCACGGTGCCTCGCTGCCTATCGCCATCGCCGTATCCTGCTCGGCCGATCGCCAGGCCAAGGCCAAGATCACTAAAGAGGGAATCTTCCTCGAAGAGCTCGAGCGAGATCCAGCGCATTTTCTGCCTGAGACAACCGATGAGCATTTAGCCGATGACGTCGTAGCGATCGATTTAAATCAACCTATGGATCAGATATGCGCCGAGCTATCCAAGCATCCAGTCAAAACACGGCTCTCGCTAACAGGAACATTGGTGGTAGCCCGCGATTTAGCCCACGCCAAAATTAAAGCGGCGATGGACAAGGGCGAAGCGATGCCTGAGTACTTACAAAAATACGCCGTGTATTACGCAGGTCCTGCTAAGACACCTGCCGGCTATGCATCAGGCTCTTTTGGTCCTACAACTGCCGGACGCATGGATTCATATGTTGAGTACTTTCAATCAAAGGGCGGCTCGCGTGTGATGTTAGCTAAGGGCAATCGCTCTAAGGCCGTCACCGATGCCTGCAATAACCATGGTGGTTTCTATTTGGGATCTATCGGCGGGCCTGCAGCGCGCTTGGCGTTGGAGTGCATTACAAAGGTTGAAGTTCTAGATTTTGAAGAGCTAGGTATGGAAGCTGTGTGGAAGATTGATGTTGTAGATTTTCCAGCCTTTATCGTTGTCGATGACAAGGGAAATGATTTCTATGCATCTACCTCGACCCCGCTAACAATTAGAACGAAGCCGTAAACCCAGATTAGTAATAGCGCTTAGCTTTAAAGTGTGACCACGCCTTGCATGGAGTGTCATAGCGCATGGTGATGTAGCGAAGTCCCCAACGAATCTGAGTCACTGGATTAGTACGCCAATCTGAACCAACAACGCTCATCTTCTCAGCTGGCAGAGCCTGTGCAATTCCATGGGCTCCTGAGCGATAGTTATGTGCCTTGTAGTTCCAATGGCTCTCTTTAGTCCACAGACTATTAAGGCATGAGTACTGGGCGTTGGAAAAACCAAACTCGTTAACCACAATCGCTTGGGCAACCTTCTTGGCGCCAAATGGCGTACGAGCCATTTCAACTTGGCGACTGATGGAAGAGACAAGTGCTAAGTCGCTAGAGAAGACTGAGCCCACTGGGGTAGATGCAAGTTCGATAGAGCCAAAGAGCGCTGCCGATGTTGCCAAAGGATCGATCTGTGCGGCCAGAGCTTGAGCATCTGGGTTGATCTCAATCTGGGAGGTCATAGGAAACTCAAGACCGTAGGCACTTGGAAGGGCGCTCGAGAGAAAGAGCATGGAGGCAACGACGCCCCAGATGGCCGCTGACTTATTAACAAGCTTCAACTCATCCCCTCCTCTCACCCATTCGCTCGGCCCGTGCGCTATCAGCCTCAATTAAAGGGGCTTATAACTAACGGGGAATGGCCATAGCCTGTCGGTAGGCACTGACATCGGCAAATCAAATCCCGCATGAGTCGCAGATTCTCCGAAAAGTAGTTACCTGTGGATGGGTAAAAGCGCAGGTCACTAAGGGGAATGTCCGAAATGTACCAAATGTGACTGTGAGATTGATTCTGGGGCTAATGAGCCCTTATCCAGGAAAAGGCCCTTCCAGCATCTCGGTCACTAAGGCGGCGATCGGCGAGCGCTCGCTGCGAGTCAAGGTGACATGGGCAAAGAGCGGGTGACCTTTAAGGGTTTCAACGACTGCCACAACACCGTCGTGGCGACCGACCCGCAAGTTATCGCGCTGGGCGACATCGTGGGTCAAGATAACGCGCGAGCCCTGACCGATTCGAGAGAGCACTGTCAATAAAACACCTCGCTCTAGCGACTGCGCCTCATCGACGATTACAAAAGAGTCGTGCAAGGAGCGGCCGCGGATATGTGTCAACGGCAAGACTTCAATCAGGCCGCGGTCGACGATCTCATCGATGACGGCCTGGCTCACTAGTGCTCCCAATGTGTCAAAGACGGCCTGGGCCCACGGCGACATCTTCTCGCCCTCACTGCCTGGCAGGTATCCCAGCTCTTGTCCGCCCACTGGATAGAGCGGTCTGAAGATCACAACCTTTTTATGGATGCGCTTTTCCATCACCGCTTCAAGTCCGGCACATAAAGCCAGCGCAGATTTTCCAGTTCCTGCACGTCCACCTAAAGAGACGATGCCGATTGAGTCATCTAGAAGTAGATCAAGGGCCACGCGCTGTTCGGCGCTTCGACCATGCAGACCAAAGGCGCTGCGATCTCCACGAACTAATTGCAGCTGCTTGTCGGCAGTGACTCGAGCTAAGGCACTGCCGCGCTCTGAGTGCAAAACGATTCCCGTATGAACGGGAAGTTCAAAGGCGACTTCATGGTCGGCGCGATCGCTGCTATATAAATCATCGATGACTTGCGAACCGACATCGAGTTCAACGATTCCAGTCCAGCCGCTGTTGGAGACGAGTTCGGCCAGATACTCCTGGGCCTCAACACCAACTGAGGATGCCTTCACGCGAAGTGGTAAGTCCTTGGTAACTAGAACGACTTCCTTGCCATCGCCCATCAGGTTCTTGGCAATTGCCAAGATGCGCGAATCATTGGTTCCATCGCGCAAGAAGCCTTGGGGAAGTGTCGAAAGGTCGGTGTGGTTGAGCTCAACTGAGAGCGTTCCGCCTTCGGGGGTAACTGTCAGTGCCTTATCGAGGCGGCCATGGGTAAGGCGCAGATCATCGAGGGCTCTAAGGGCGGCTCGGGCAAAGTAGCCAAGCTCTGGGTGGTCTCGTTTGGTCTCTAACTCGCCAATGACAGCGATAGGAATTATGACTTCGTGCTCTGCAAATCTATAGAGCGCGCCAGGATCGGCCAGCAAAACACTGGTATCTAATACAAAGGTCTTCTTACCGTTTTGACTCTTAGAAGCCAATGGCTGAGCTCCTCGATTTAAGTTGTACTAGTTGGAACCTGCTTCGGATAAGAAAAAGGTAGAACTAGTTGCTTAAAAGTGGGTCGCGACACGCGTGCACGAAATGTTAAATCTTGAAGAATTAATTAAGAGCCAAAACGACGTTGACGCAACGAGTATGCACGCAATGCACGCAAGAAATCGACGCGACGAAAATCTGGCCAATAGGCCTCGCAGAAATAGAACTCAGATGATGCGCTCTGCCACAACATGAAACCACCAAGGCGTTGTTCGCCGGAGGTTCGAATCAAAAGCTCTGGGTCTGGCTGACCTGCGGTGTATAAAAACTTTGAAATATCCTCACTTGTTAAAGCAGCAGAGGCGGCACTGAGGGAGTGGCCCGCTTTTTCTTCCTCACTTAAATAGCTCTTAACAGCATCGACAATCTCGCGTCGCCCGCCATAGCTAATTGCAACATTTACTTCTACACCGTCGTTGCGCACAGGCTTTAGTTCGCTGAGTTTTTTTGATAACCAGTCGGGTAGCAGATCAAGTGCGCCAACGGCCTTAATATTCCATCGACCGGTTGCGGCTAATTCGTCAACGGTTTCGCCGATAATGTGTAGCAGTTCATCTATCTCTGCCGCGCTGCGTTTAAAGTTATCGGTCGATAACAGCCACAGCGTCACAACACGAACATCGGCCTCATCACACCACCCGAGGAACTCAATGATCTTGCTGGCCCCAGCTTTGTGCCCATTGGGATCGGCCAGATTTGGATTTGCTTTAGCCCAGCGACGATTGCCATCGAGAATGACACCAACGTGATGTGGAGTCTTTGAAAAATCCAAAGCACGTACTAAGCGCCACTCATAGAGTGGGTATAGCAGTGACTTAATGAGTTTACGAATAGCGGCGTACAACTCGGCGCTCAGCAATCAGGGATGCAATTGGAAGCGTTCCGGCCAGCATTAAACCCAGCATCTTCATGAGGGGCCATCGGGCTTTAAGAGAAAATGAGATCGCCGTCAAAATATAGATTGGGTATAAGTAGCCGTGGACCATAGGGATCCACGTTATGGCGCTGTGTAAATCAGGGGCATCAAAGACGTATTTGATAGGCATATAAACAAACCATAAGAGAAGTGACATAGCACCTGAGATTATGGCCATGACGCGAAAACGAAGAATGGCTGATTTCATAGGTCTACCTTACGGCGATACAGGGGAAGGTAAAGCACCACCCCGGCCATGAGCCACCAAATGACAACATAGGACAGGTGCTGCCAGTAAAAACCCGGGATGCGCGAACTCTGTTTTTCAGGCGATGTCCGAGGTCTATCAATTTCTTGGCCTTGGTAACTCTCGCTGGTGGCAAGGATGTACCCATCAAATAAATCTAAATCTGTTGTACTAACTATTACCGCACT
The DNA here is from genome assembly GCA_049314595.1 of Candidatus Planktophila sp. Classification (GTDB taxonomy): domain Bacteria; phylum Actinomycetota; class Actinomycetes; order Nanopelagicales; family Nanopelagicaceae; genus Planktophila. The sequence goes on from JBMOET010000025.1 coordinate 13,107, forward strand.
ATCTAGTCGAGAAATAATGCCGGCTGTGTTTTGTGCGTGATCACTATCTTGACGTGCATGCAGTTGGCCAGTGATATCGATAGACATGGAATGCGAGATATCTGGATTGAGCATTCGGTCGGCCCATAAACCGCGGACTACGAGTATTCCTGAACCTGTTCCAACTTGGAGCAGCGAGACCTGCCAATCACTCACGACTCCTTGGCCATCGCTTTGATTGGGGGCTTTGAAATCTGCAACATAGCGGCCCGATGTGCTGACCATACGGTTCATGGCAGATGGCGGTAGAGACTCCCGCGCGGCCGTCACTGAATCGAGCGTGACTATATTTTCATCGACCGTAGTGGCAACAACCAAGCTGGCCTTTAATGCGCGAGCCCGATCTAGCTGCCAGATTCCAAGTGAGAAAAATATTGCGGCAATACTAATAACGGCCACACCTTGCAGAACCCTGGAGGCAAAGTTCTTACTTGTTGGTGGAGTCATCACTTCGATCTATGCCCATGAAGCGCTTGTAAAAACTGCGCATTAAAAAAACTGTGGCAAGTATCAGTAAAGCAATGGTTACTGAGCCCGCGGCTCCCATCTCAATATTTTTTTGCATGACATAATCATCGCATGTCTTTGGACCCAGCCTTCTCCTTCGATGACCGATACGGGGTGCGCCCTCGCAATCGCTGGGTGTTACCGGCCGCTGTCTTTGCAATCACTGGAATCTCATGGTTAATGTGGGCCGGTTTACATCATTCAAATCCACCGATTCGATCATCGATGATTTCTTTTTCACAGATTTCAGATAGAGAAATATCGCTGCGATATTCGGTACAGCGCACGGATAAAAATCAACGGCTCATATGTACGCTCATTGCGCGTGATATTGATAAGAATATTGTTGGCCAGATCGATCAAGAGTTTGGCCCTGGCTTGGCCTCTTTCCAACAAACTACTGTGATTGCCTCCAGAACCAAGGCTGTATTTGCCGATGTTGCAGGGTGCCGCGCTCAATAGGTTGTAGGCAGCTCTACCTTCCTAGTACCTTTACGCCTTATGAGCTCACAGACATGGTTAACGCAGGAAGCTGCAGATCGTTTGCGCGCCGAATTAGAAAACTTAGAAGGCGTTGGTCGTAAAGAGATCACGGCCAAGATTGAGGCTGCCCGCGCTGAGGGAGATTTAAAAGAGAACGGTGGGTATCACGCCGCCCGCGATGAGCAAGGCAAGATGGAGGCTCGCATCCGTCAGTTAAAGCAGATGCTAGACAATGCCCACATTGGAACACCCCCACCAAGTGCCGATGGCAAAGTCGGCGCAGGCATGATTGTTACTGCAGAGATCGCAGGGGATGTGATGCGCTTTTTGCTGGGTTCGCGCGAAATCGCTTCCGGCGATTTAGATGTTTATAGCGAAAAATCACCACTTGGCGCGGCGGTTATGGGCGCAGAAATCGGCGCCATAGTTAAGTACTCAGCACCTAATGGTCGAGAAATCACCGTAAAGATTAAAGCAGCTGAATTTTACGCTTAGCGAGAAGAGTTTTTATACTTTCTAACGCTCAGCGGAATAAAAATCACCATAATCAAGACCATATAAAACAGAGATGTAATCAGTGGGTGCTGGCTTGGAAACGAGTTAGCTGTTGCGCCAAATTCAATCTTCAAACCAAATAATTCTCGGCAGGCAGCGACCATAGTGGAGACTGGATTCCATTCGGCGACATACTGAAGCGCCTTTGGCATTCCTGTTGTTGGAGCAAATGCATTAGATAAAAATGTCATAGGAAAAGTAATCAAGAAACTGACATTTTGTACCGTGCGCGCATCGCGCACTGCAAGTCCGGCATAGATTCCAGTCCACGAAAGTGCATAACCAAACATTAAGAGAAATAGAAATGCGGCGAGAATACTTAAGATGCCAGATGTTGGTCGCCAACCCACAGCAAAACCTGCAGCGGCCATGACAACTAACACCAAAATATTGAGTAATGAGTCACCTAATGTGCGACCAACGACAAGTGCCGAGCGTGCAATCGGCAGTGATCTAAAGCGATCGATTAAGCCCTTCTTCATGTCTTCGGCCAAGCCAGAGGCCGTTGCAGCTAATGTGAAGGCAACTGTCTGCACGAAGATTCCTGGCATCAACAGTTGAACGTATCCCCCTGGTTGGCCAGTAGAAATCGAGCCACCGAAGACAAAACGGAATAGTAGAACGAACATGACGGGTTGAATCGTTGAGAAAATAAGTACTTCTGGCACGCGCGCTAACTGCAGCAGTTGGCGCTTAGTAATAATGAGTGAATCTAGAATCGCATTTTTCATTACTTGGCTACCTCTTCTTCGGCCACGTGTCCGGTTAAAGCCATAAAGACATCATCTAAAGATGGGCGCTTTAAGCCAACATCTAGTGGGTGAATCTGGGCGGCATCTAGAGCGCGCAAGACATCCATCAGAGCTTTCGAACCCGTCGAAACAGGCGCGCTAATTGTGCGAAGGGCTGCATCAAGGTGGGCGGTATTGCCGCTGATTTGTTCAACAATTTTTGTAGTCTCTGCGATTTGTGCGCTCTCGACAGTGACCTCTAGACGCTCACCACCCACTTGGCTCTTAAGCGCATCCGAAGTACCACGCGCAATAACTTTTCCATGATCGATAACGGCAATCTCATCGGCTAATTGATCGGCTTCTTCTAAATACTGTGTTGTTAATAAAAGTGTCACGCCACCTTTTACTAACTCTTCAATTACTCCCCACATCTCCATGCGACCACGAGGATCTAGACCAGTGGTTGGCTCATCAAGAAATAGAACCTTGGGTTGCACAATCAATGATGCAGCTAAATCTAATCGGCGGCGCATTCCACCTGAATACGTTTTAATAGGTCTGCGCGCACTGTCGGTTAATGAAAATCTTTCCAGTAATTCATTGGCACGATTAATCGATTGTTGGCGTCCTAAGTGATACAGACGACCAAACATCACTAAATTATCCCAACCTGTAAGAGTTTCATCTACGGCGGCATATTGACCAGATAAGCCAATGACTTCGCGAACTTTGTCAGGATGCTTAATTACATCTATTCCTGCAACATGTGCATTTCCTGAATCTGGCTTCAATAAGGTTGCCAAAATTCTGACAGTAGTTGTTTTACCTGCACCATTTGGGCCTAAAACGCTCAATACAGTGCCCTCTGCAACATCCAGGGATAAATCATCCAAGGCCTTCACACTGCCCTTGTTGTACGTCTTAACGAGATGTTCTGCGCTCACTGCTTTCACGCGATAACCTTACCCCCATGTCTAATAAAGCACCTCTTAACGCATCGGCCAAAGCCCACACCCACCGCGAGATTATGGTCATCCTTGGCGGCCTCATGACCGGGTTGTTCTTAGCGGCTCTAGACCAAACAATCGTAGCGACATCACTTAAGAATATTGTCGAAGATTTTAATGGTCTAAACCATTACACCTGGGTAGTCACCGCGTATTTATTAACGTCAACTGCATCTACACCGCTCTATGGAAAAATGTCTGACATTTATGGCCGCCGCCCAATGTTTCAAATTGCCATCGTTACATTTTTAGTCGGCTCCCTCTTAGCTGGTGCTTCCCAGAATATGAATCAGTTAATTGCCACTCGAGCTCTGCAAGGTTTAGGCGCCGGTGGACTTATGGCACTGGCTTTTGTGATTATCGGTGACATTGTTCCTCCACGCGAGCGTGGCCGCTATCAAGGTTATTTCGGTGCGGTGTGGGGACTCTCCTCGGTTGCCGGCCCACTACTTGGCGGATTCTTTTCAGATCACGCACAGATTCTTGGCGTTACTGGATGGCGCTGGATTTTCTACATCAACTTGCCATTTGGAATCGCAGCGCTCCTCATTACTTCAGCGGTTCTACATATTCCAAAGGTCAAGCGAGCTCACACTATTGATTACTTAGGCGCCCTCCTGATGGTCGTCTCTGTCTGCTTAGTTCTTCTCTCGGTTTCTATCTATGGCCCACAGTACGGGTGGAGTGATAGTCGCACGATTGGCTACTTGGTAACGGGCTTAGTTCTAGTAGTTCTCTTTTTGTACTGGGAGACAAAGGCTAAAGAGCCAATCCTTCCCCTGCATTTATTTAAGAACCATACGTTTTCATTGACATCAACTCTTGGCGCGGTCATAGGTGCCGGTATGTTCGGTGCGATCGTTATGTTGCCACTGTACTTCCAGGTCGTAAAAGGCTACTCGGCTACTGAAGCTGGCCTTAAATTGATTCCATTGATGTTAGGAATTGTTACAACATCCATCTTCTCTGGCAAGATGATCACAAAGCATGGCCATTACAAGCGCTTTCCAATTGCAGGAACCGCGCTTATGACCGCTGGTGTGTTGATGATGACTCGCCTAGAGATCGATACGCCTTACTGGCAGATTTCGATCTATGCCATCATGGTCGGTGCTGGTCTTGGTTTATCTATGCAAACTACGATTATCGCTTTGCAAAACTCAGTTGACTTTAAAGATATGGGAGTAGCAACCAGTAGCAATACCTTCTTCCGTTCCCTTGGCTCTGTCTTTGGTACCGCCCTCTTTGGCGCTGTTCTGACTAACCGTGTTACACATTACTTAAGTACTAACTTCGCCGAGCTTGCAGCAACTAATCCAAAGGCACTTGATGGCTTTGATGTAAGTAAGTTGGGTGGGATTTCCAATAGCACGGCAGTTCTAAAAACATTTCCGCCAATTATTCAGACAACTGCCTTAGACGCTTTCGTGAGCTCTTTCCATGTTGTCTTCTTTGCAGCTGCTCCCATCACTGCCCTTGGATTTATTCTGGCGCTCATGCTTCGTGAAACACCGTTACGAACAACACAGGATTACGCTGCAGCGCGCGAGGAAGCCGTTGGGGAGTCTCTTGGTTAATGCAATCTCCATTTAAGGACCTGCCACGCGAGATAACCATTCTTGTTGCAGCATCCTTTTTTGTAGCTGTGGGTTTTGGAATCGTTCTACCTGCAATTCCAGTCTTTGCTCATACCTTTGGGGTCAATAATGCGGCCATCGGTTTAATTGTTTCAATGTTTGCTATTACTCGCTTTGCCTCCGGATTGATTTCGGGAAAATTGGTCGATTTATTCGGTGAAAGAGCGGTTTTTAGTAGCGGCGTAGCGATGGTCTCTATCTTCGTTTTTCTTGCCGGCTTATCAACTAGTTATAACCAACTTCTATTATTTCGCGCCGCCGGTGGACTTGGCTCATCAATGTTTTCCGTTGCTGCAGGTTCAGTCTTGATGCGCACAGTTACCGATGAGCAACGTGGCCACGCATTATCGGTATATAACGGTGCGTTCTTACTTGGTGGTGTTGCCGGACCTGCTATCGGAGGCTTGCTCTCACTTATCTCCTTACGTGCACCTTTCTTTGCTTACTCGGCGATGTTGATGTCATCGGGAATCGTGGCTCACTTCTTCCTTAAGAGTGACAAGCTGGGGAAAAAAGAGAAGGGACAAGATGAAAGTGAGTACACCTCGATTCGCGAAGCTTTAGCGATGAAGCCATATCGGATCGCCTTAGTCCTTGTTTTCATTGTGAACTGGGTTGTCTTTGGCATGCGTGCATCGATCATGCCGGTTTTTGTTACTGAAGATCTACATTCGACAACGGCGGTAGTTGGTTATGGTTTTGCTTTGAGCGCCGTTTTCCAAGGTGCACTGCTTATGCACGGTGGGCGAGTATCAGATAATCGTGGTCGACGAATTGCTTCAATGATTGGCTCAAGTGTTGCTTTATTGGGCGTGGTGATTTTAACGTTGGCGGTTCATCCATGGATGTATTTAGTGTCAATGGCCATCATTGGCATAGGTGGTGCCTATCTTTCAACTACCCCTGCCAGCATTGTTGGTGATGTCATTCGTGGCCGTGGTGGTCAAGTAATCGCGATAATGCAAATGGCAGGAGATGCCGGAATGATTGCTGGGCCAATCATTATTGGCGCTCTCTCAGATGCTTATTCTTACCGCACGGCTTTTGCTGTATCGGCCGTGGTATTTGCATTCGGTACATTCTTAACAACTCAAATCCCTGAAACCCGCCATGCGCACTTACCCGGAGAAGACGAAAGGCCCCAGGTTAATAACCTGAGGCCCCTCGAGTAATACCTGTTAGTCGTTACCGCGCAAGATTGATAGCAGGCGCAGAACCTCCATATAGAGCCATACGATTGTGACCATTAAACCAAATGCTGCTCGCCATGACTCTTGTTCTGGCAAACCAGCATCGATTCCCTTTTGAATCTGATCAAAATCTAGGATCAAGAAGAAGCTAGCGAGCACCATTCCACCTGCGGCAATGATTAGCCCAAATCCACCCATGCTATAAATGCTTGCACCAAAGAATGAACCGACAAATGAAAGCAACGCCAGTACTAAATAGCCAATCATGGCCGTCATTAATACTTTAGTGAACTTTGGTGTTACGCGAATTCGGCCGCTCTTGTAAGCAAAGAGCATCGCAGAAAATGCACAGATCGTCACGATGATCGCTTGGCTAACAATGCCTTGATAGAAATTGTTATACAGGTGGCTAATTGTGCCCAGAGCTAAACCTTCAAGAGCAGCGTAAGTAATCGCTAACCCTGGTTTCACGGTTTTGCTAAAGGTAATAACCATCGCAAGAGCAAAGCCACCAAAAACGCCGAGCATCATGGCTCCAGCACCTAAGTTCAGTGTCCATGCAGCGGCACCAACGGCGACAAGTACTGCAAATAAAATTCCGGTACGAGTGACGACATCGTCAATCGTCATGCGACCTGTGCGCAATGATGATGCGGCAGGTGCGTTGTACAAATTCTCTAGCGCTGCGTCGGTCTCAGTTGTTGCCTTGGGATCAAATGCAGCGTAT
>JBMOET010000026.1:0-18144 GCA_049314595.1 Candidatus Planktophila sp.
TTGCGAGACCGATGATCAAAGGATTAAGAGCCACGATGTATGCCATTGTGAAGAATGTGACGAAACCACCACGGACCTCACGAGCTACGGTTGACCCACGTTCTGAGATTTTAAAATACGTATCGAGCATGGATATCCCTTTCTGTTTTGGTATCGGGGGTGTTTACGACCCCGTGTACGACAAATCGGCATGTACAAAGCCGAGGGAAGATAAGTAGGAACCTATCGGCTACTTGGCAGTAAGACGGGACACGACACCCAAGGCGATAGCAACAGATTGCCCGATAAATACTGCAAAAATTACAGTGCCAAGTCCCACATTGCCGCCCAAGAGCGCGCCAAGGAGAACCACGCTGGTTTCGATGGCCATGCGCACTCGCCCAACGCGAACTCCAGTGCGGTGGTGCAAGGCGGTCATAAGTCCATCGCGAGGACCTGGTCCTAAACCGCATGTGATGTAGACGCTAGACGCGATTCCAACTGCAGCCACACCAAGCAAAGAGTAAATAACGCCCATTATGTAATTATGTTGAAGCGGAATAAATGTGACTCCCACCTGAATTGCGATTGCAATGACAACTATGTTTGCGACTGTGCCAAACCCGGGTTTTTCTCGTAGCGGAATCCACGCAAGTAAAACCAACGTACTAATTCCAAATGTAGACCACCCCATGGTGATATCAAGACGACCGGCCACGCCCTGTGCCAATACTGACCACGGTGCATTTCCAATATTTCCTTGGATGAGTAGTGAATCACCGATTCCAAAAATAAAGAGCCCGCTGATAAGAATAATCACGCGTTTAAAGGAAAGATCCCAACGGTTCTTTGCCGTCCAAGAAGTGTGCGGAACTGTTTTATGTGGGCGCAGGAAATCCTTAAAGTATTGAGCAGACATCCGAGAAGTCTAGCCCACACGATGATGTTGCGTTGACTATTGATACTGCGTAGCCTTGCGCAATGTTTCCAGGTATAGGTACCGTCATCAATGTTGCAACAATTATTGGCGGCGCATCACTAGGTGTTCTAGTTGGAAATCGAATGTCAGGAAAAACGAGAGAATTACTAACAGATATCTTGGGGCTTGTCACTCTTCTGGGTGCTGCCTCGGCGCTGAGCGGAATGTGGTCGGCAGATTTTATTCAAGCTTTTCCAAAAGGTTGGCCACTTTTAGTCGTTTTAGGCTCCTTGCTTATCGGTGGATTAATCGGCTCAGCCTTACAGTTAGAGGACAAGCTAGAAAATTTAGGGGAGAAGCTTCGCAAACGTTTTAAGGCTTCCAAAGAAAGCCCCTTCGTTGAAGGATTTGTTTCTGCTTCACTTCTTTTCGCTATTGGCCCACTAGCAATTTTGGGATCAATCAGTGATGGCATGTCGACTGGCATTGATCAGTTACTACTTAAAAGCACTCTCGACTTCTTTGCAGCTATGGCCTTTGCAACTTCGCTGGGTTGGGGAGTGGCGGTTTCAGCTCTGCCTGTTGGTATCTACCAAGGAGCTTGGACTGTTATTGGCTTTTTTCTCGGGCAAATTCTCTCCGCATATCAAGTCGCAGCGATGACAATTGTTGGTGGAATTATGCTTGTAACAATTTCCTTGCGACTTCTGAATATTAAGAGTGTAGCAATCGGCAATTTATTACCTGCATTGGCTATCGCGCCTTTATTTGCACTGTTGGTTCATCAGTTTATTTAAAGAAAATATCGCCCGCTATTCCGAAAACGGAAGTGGTTGCAATGATGTGTGACCAGCACGAGACGCACGTGCGGTGACGTGACGCATATGGTGGCGTCTGCATAGAACTTCATATGCAATTTCAGCACCAGTAGCTACATCTCCTACAACAACCTGTTCGCCTTCAACGACCATTACTCCACCTTGAGTACGGGCGTTGTGTGTTGCGCGTGATCCACACCAACAAAGAGCCTCGACTTGTAGAGCGTTGACTCGATCGGCTAGTTCTATCAATCGCGCCGAGCCCGGAAATAAAAGAGTTTTGAAGTCAGTCAAAATACCAAAGGCAAAAACATCGATGCCAAGGCCATCAACAATGCGAGCTAATTGCTCTATCTGTTCGCGTTCATAGAACTGGGCCTCGTCGCAGATGATGTAATCAATGCGATCGCCGGCAGAGAGATGATCGACTACATGCTTGTGCAGATCCATGCCAGGGCTTACTTCTATTGCAGGCGAGGAGAGACCCAAACGGGAGGAGATAATTCCGCTTCCAGCACGATCTTTATTGGTGAAAATAACTCCGCTACGACCTCTGCTGTGGTGATTGTGTGCAGTCTGTAGAGCAAGAGTGGATTTTCCACTATCCATGGTTCCGCAGTAGTAAATCAGTTCAGCCATGATGGGTATCTTGTCATAACGTTAAGTAAAAAGCCCAACACGAATGAGGGCCTTCTCTAGATCAGACCCTAGGTGCCGTGCCATATCTACGGAGATATGTGAGGCATCTCGATAAGCGACAATTCCATCGAGAATAGCTGGGCAGAAGTCTGAGCACAGCCAATCTGTAGGATCGATAATCTTGAAGCCACGAATGATGGTGACCGGTGATTTCTCAGAAGAATCACACGAATTGGAGTTTCGTGATGCAAGACAGGATGGAATATCACGAACTGGATGTGGAGTATCACTGAGATAAATCAAGTTATCGCTTGCACCATTTAAGTCATGTAAAAGTTTTTGCTGACCATCGCTCCACCATTGGGCTCGATCTGGATATCCATGCGGGGGAGTGAAATATTGGAAACTACTGACGATAACTGCGGCTGGGTGAATCTTCTGAATACGTTTGATTGAATTCTCACGCCATTTTTCGCAGTGGATATTCTTGAAGGCTCCTTGATCCGGGCGAGGTGCATCGACGGAAGGGCAGGCCGATTTTGTGAGTGATATTAAAGTGAAGCCACGCTTGAGAGCTAATTTCTCCAATGCAGGAAACCATTGCGCGGCATGTGAGTCGCCATATAAAACAATTGTTGTCGAGGAGTTTTTGACTCCATAGGTGCATAACCCCGATTTGGTTTCACCATAATTCACATGGCATCCATCACCATACACAGCAGGCTTTTTCATCACTTTTTCAAGATCAAAAGTAAATGATGTTTCGCCTTTCGTAGAGATGATAGACGTAGCTGACGTTGCTATCAGAATTCCAGTCAGTAGAGAGACTAGGGTTGTCGCAAGTGCGGCTTGATATATTTTGCGAGATGCGAATTTCCTATGCCTCAACGGCTCTTCTATAAATTTGTTTGTAAAGTGGGCCAATACAACGGTGAGTACGATGCAGACTAATCTTTCACGTACTCTCAATGGGCGCCCGATGGCACTACTTGGCAGAACGAGTGCAGGCCAGTGCCATAGATAGAGAGGGTATGAGATTTTGCCAAGCCATTGGCTAATACGATTATTAGAAATGTCGTTAAAAATTGGCGGCCAGATTGAAATTGTTGCAATCAAAAGCGCCGTAGCAAAGACTGGCAATGCGGCATTGACTCCTGGGAAAGCGGTCTTTTCGTCAAAGTACAGGGAAGAGATGACAATGCCTATTAAACCGATCCAGGGTAAAAACTTATTCCCGAAAATTTTGTTTGGGATGAAAAGCAGGAGTGCGCCAACACCAAGCTCCCAAGCTCGCGTAGGCAATGAATAAAACGCCCATATGGGTGATGTCTGTGTTTGGTAAATCGAAAGAAGGAAGGAGAGTCCAGTGATTGTACTTATCCCAATAAGCACAATCCTCTTACCAGAACGTGCCAAGAGCAGAATAAAGAGGGGCCATACGAGGTAAAACTGTTCTTCGACTGCCAACGACCAGTAGTGAATGAAAGGAGATGGGGTCGCATTTAAGTTTTGATAGTCATTTTGCCACCAGGCAAATAGATAGTTTGAGATGTAGGCAGAGGCTGCAAATAGATCGCGCCCCAGGGAGTCACGAGTGATCACTGGTAGGACGAACCACCCTACTAAGGCAGTTGCAAAGAGAACGAAGACCGACGTAGGAAGTAGTCTTTTGATTCTGCGTTGATAAAATGCGTTGAGATTAAGATGGCCAGTACTTTCTATCTCTCTAAGAATAAGTCCAGTTATTAGGTAACCAGAGATTACATAGAAGATATCTACACCGATAAATCCACCCGGTACCAGTCGGGCGTGAAAAAGCGTCACGACAATTGCAGCTAATGCCCGAAGTCCCTGAATTTGTAGAACGCGCACGCTTAGGAAACTACCAGTGTTGAAATAGTTATATCGGGATATTTTGCCGCTAAAAATGCGCGCCCCGAAAGTACCTCAATCTCCAGAAGTGCCAGTACTCCCGAAACCTCAGCGCCACATCGACGAACTAACTCGATGGCCGCCGCGATAGTGCCACCAGTGGCCAGAACATCATCGACAATAAGAACTCTGTCACCGGTTGATACGGCATCGATATGAATCTCAAGAGTGTCGGTCCCGTATTCAAGACCATAGCTTTCACTGAATGTCGCATGGGGGAGTTTGCCCGATTTGCGGATCGGAATAAATCCCGATTTATTATAATTAGAAAGAGCAGATGCCAGAATAAATCCACGCGCTTCGATACCGGCAATTAATACACCTGGTTGAATTTTCTCGGCGAAAACCGAGGTTACACAGGCGAAGGCATCTGCATTTGATAAAAGAGGAGTTATATCAAGGAAGCGGATTCCTGGTTTTGGATAGTCGGGAATCTCTCGGATGAGCGAAAGCGCGTCATCAATATGCATGTGTCCGAAAGGGGACTTGAACCCCTAAGCCCTTGCGGGCACTAGCACCTCAAGCTAGCGCGTCTGCCAATTCCGCCACCCGGACTGAGTGAAGGGCAAGGATAGCAATTTGGTGACAGAATGGCGAAATGGATACATCCTCGCTCTCACGCATCGAACAAGAAGCTATTTCCATCTGCCAAGATCTCATCAGAATCCCAAGTGTGAATTTCGGTGATGGTAAAGGTGATGAAGCAGCTGTAGCGGCGTATGTGATTGCATCTCTTGCCGAAGTAGGCATTGCAGCAACTATGTTTGAGTCAGCACCCGGCCGCTGCAATGTGATGGTTCGTTTGGAAGGTGTTGATTCAACTCGACCTGGATTAGTTGTTCATGGCCACTTAGATGTTGTTCCAGCAAATGCTGATGACTGGAGCATGGATCCATTTTGCGGAGATATCAAAGATGGAATGATCTGGGGCCGCGGAGCAGTTGATATGAAAAATATGGACGCCATGATTTTGGCAACTGTTCGCGATTGGGCCCGTAGTGGATATAAACCACCACGCGATATTGTTTTAGCTTTTTTTGCTGATGAAGAAGCGGGAAGCATTTACGGTTCACACTGGATGGTAAAAAATCATCCCGAAGTTTTTGCAGGGTGCAGTGAGGCGATTTCAGAGGTAGGCGGTTTCTCGGTCACTGTTGCAGATGGTAAGCGTCTTTACATGATTGAGACTGCGGAAAAAGGTATCCATTGGATGCGTTTAACGGCTCATGGTCGCGCAGGGCATGGCTCTGTCATGAACGATGAAAATGCACTTACTCGACTCACTGATGCTGTCAGTGCAATTGGAAATTACAGTTGGCCACAGCGATACAGCACAACGGTAAAAGCCCTTTTTAAACGAGTCGCTGAAGCTACGGGTAAAACATATGATGAAAAGGACCTACGACCACTGCTTTCAGAGGTCGGTTTTGCCGCACGTATGATCGGTGCAACTCTGCAAAATACTGCCAACCCAACCATGCTTGACGCCGGTTACAAAGCAAATGTCATTCCTGGTTCGGCAAGTGCGGTTATTGATGGTCGCTTTATTCCAGGTTTTGAAGATGAGCTCAATCAAACGATCGCTACGTTGATTGGACCTCACGTGAGTGTCGAAACCATCACGCGCGATAAAGCCTTGGAAGTTCCATTTGAAGGTGACCTAGTAGATGCAATGTGTGCGGCAATCATTAAGGAAGATCCTGAAGCAATTCCTGTTCCTTATTTAATGAGCGGTGGTACTGACAACAAAGCATTGGCAGAGTTGGGGATTATTGGTTATGGATTCTCACCGCTCAAGCTTGATGCAGAATTTGATTTCATGGCTATGTTTCATGGAGTCGATGAGCGCGTACCGGTTGATGGCTTAACTTTCGGCGTTAGAACTCTGAAAGACTTTCTAGAAAACTGTTAGAGACTCACATCATCTAAAGCACTTCTAACGATGTCGGGGAGCGTAATCTCTTCGGACTTAAGAAGGCCCCGAAGTTGTGCACCAGTTCGCGCTCCCACGATTGCACTTGTCACACCAGGTGCATCACGTACCCAGGCCAGAGCTACCTCCAAGGGAGAAAATCCCAAGCCCTGTGCTGCAACACTAACCGCTTCAACAATTCTGGAGCTACGCGCATCCAAGTAAGGTTCAATGTGTTTTGCAAAATGTGGGGCCGCGCCTCGTGAGTCACTGGGAATACCTTTGCGATATTTTCCAGTAAGAACTCCACGTGCAAGTGGCGCCCATGCTAGAAATCCAATTCCACAATCGTCTGCGGCCTCTAGTACTTCCATTTCGACATCTCTATTAATGAGTGAGTACTCGTTTTGAACTGTAGTTAAAGGTGCCTTCATCGAGTTTGATTGTTGCTTTGTTGCCGACCTAGCTAACTGCCAGCCAGAGTAATTACTGACACCCACGTATCGTGCGCGCCCCGTTGTATATGCATAATCCAGCGCTGCCAACGTCTCATCCAAGGGCGTAAATGGATCCCAAGCGTGAATCTGCCAGATATCCACATAGTCGGTGGCTAGGCGAGTTAAGGATTTATCTAACTGTGAGATAAGCGTATTTCTAGAAGTATCAACGCTTCGAAGGCCATCGTTAAAACTCAAGCCGGCTTTGGTTGCAATCACTACATCGTCACGATTAAAAAAGGTTCCAGTTAAACCACCTATAACGCGTTCGCTGTCACCATCTCCATAAGTACTGGCGGTGTCAATGAAGTTGCCTCCAGCGTCGATAAAGGCACGGCACTGGTCGGCTGCCTCATGTTCATCGGTATCGCGACCCCACGTCATTGTGCCAAGCCCAAGTCGCGAAAGTGTCAGGCCACTGGTACCGGCTCTTCGCATCTGCATGGGCCGACCTTAGCAAGGCGCAGCGCCAAAACCTGCGATAGCCTTTGATTTATGCAGATAGTTTTGATTCGACATGCGCATTCACTGGCCAACGCACGGGGAATCCTTTCAGGACAACTCCCTGGAATCGCCTTGTCACCTCGTGGCGTCGAACAATCTGAGCGATTAGTGTCTCGACTGGGTGCGATGAAGATTCGTTCTCTGCATGTAAGTCCGCTACAGCGATGCCATGAAAGCATTTCTCCTTGGTGGGAAAAAGTGGGCTCTGTGGCTAATCCAAAGATCTCCCTCGTTGAGGATGAAAATTTGATCGAGGTTGATTATGGCCAGTGGAGTGGCAAGAAACTCTCCCAACTTTCACGCAAACCAGGATGGAAAACAGTGCAATCCACACCTAGCGCTATGTATTTTCCATCAGGTGAAGGCTTAGCAGCAGTTCAAGAACGAGCAATGCGTTCGGTCCATGACGTGCTAACCAAAAAAGGCAAGGGTTCGGATGTTTTTGTCAGCCATGGCGATGTCATTAAATCAATTGTCGCATCAGCACTTTCTATGCACCTTGATGAGTTTCAAAGAATCGTTATAGATCCGGCCTCGGTTACTGTCTTGGATTTTTCATCGGATAAGCCACGAGTTTTACTGCTCAACGATTCACGCTCTGACCTAGAGAGTTTTCTGAACGCGCCATTTCGCGCGCGAAATCTAACTGGTGGAGGCCCATGATCTTTGATGCGATAGATCGCTTCATCGTCGGAACCGTTGGTCAACCTGGTGAGCGTGAATTCTTCCTACAGGTACGGCAATCAACTCGCCTCGTTACTGTCGCAGTTGAAAAGTCACAAGTTGGCGCCCTTACTTCTCGCATGGAGATGTTGATTTCTCAGTTACGAAAGAGTGGTCACGCAGCTGCTGTCTCTGCTGTAGATGACCAACCGCTAGAGCAGCCAATTGAATCCGATTTTGTAGTCGGTGCTATATCTATTGCTTGGAATGAAGAAACTAGTTGTGTGCAGATAGAGCTTCTAGATGTTGACCAAGAAGATCAATCCCAAGGGTTGAATCTGCATATCAGCCTCGACATGGCCCAGGCTTTCGTCAAACGCGCTAACGCTGTCATAAATTCTGGACGCCTACCCTGCCCCTTGTGCGGATTAGCGATAGATCCACAAGGACATTTGTGCCCAAGGGCTAATGGATATAGACGCTAAGGCCCGGATTTTAACCCGCGGTGAACTTGAAGTCACCGGCAGGTTAATAGATGCATCCAATGCAACGTTGTATGCAACTTCAACATTAGACGGTGTCTCTATTACGTGTATTTATAAGCCGATAGCTGGAGAGCGGGCGCTGTGGGATTTTCCCGATGGCACACTGGCACATCGCGAGTATGCGGCCTTTTTGCTGAGTGATTTTTTACAGTTAGATCTTGTTCCACTTACCGTTTTAAGAGATGGACCTTATGGTGAAGGCATGGTCCAAGAGTGGATAGAGATAGATCAAAAAATAGATCTTGCAGAGTTCTTCTCAACTCAGAATCCCCAACTTAGATCGATGGCTTTCTATGATGCGATAATAAATAACACCGATCGCAAAATTGGTCACTTGCTTCCAGATCAATCTGGAAAAGTCTTTGGATGCGACCACGGTGTGACTTTTCATAGTGACGACAAATTACGCACAGTTCTATGGCAGTGGGCTGGTGATCAACTCTATGAATCTGAGCTAGAGCAACTTAGAACCTTAACCAAGTCAATCGGTAGAGAGATTGAGCTTTCACCATATCTAACCGCCCAGGAAATCCAAGCCCTGCAGATGCGAATCTCTCGTTTACTTGAGGAAAAGACGATGCCGACTCCAAGCCAAGATTGGCCGCCAGTGCCTTGGCCTGCATTTTAAGCAAACACAAACTAGTATAGGAAAATGCAATCGTGGGCTGAGGTAGTTGTTCCAAGACTGGCGTATTCACAAACTATTCCAGCTCTGTCATTGACTAACTCGATGAGCAACCTTAAGCAGCCCCTTCCACTTAAAGATAACTATCGCATGTATGTCTGCGGCATCACTCCATACGATGCAACACACCTCGGCCACGCTGCAACCTATTTAACCTTCGACTTAGCCCAAAGATATCTACGTGCTCAGGGAAGTAGCGTGAACTACGTTCAAAATATTACTGATATCGATGATCCGCTTCTTGAGCGTGCACAGCGCGACGGTATTGATTGGCGCGACCTTGCTACATCGCAGATCAATTTGTTCCGCAGTGACATGGTTGCACTCAGAGTGATTCCACCGCAGCATTACATCGGTGCAGTTGAAGCGATTCCCTTAGTAGTTAAGGCCATAGAGAACCTTGCGGCCAAAGGCACAACATATCTCATTGATAAAGATCTATATTTTACAAACTCGATCGAAAGTGGTTTTGGCGCACTTTCACATTTAGATCGCCAAACAATGGAGTCGATTTTTGCCGAGCGAGGTGGAGACCCAACTTTGCCCGGCAAGCGAAGCTCACTTGATTGTTTAGTCTGGATGTCCCAGCGCCAAGGTGAACCTGGTTGGGAGTCGACTTTAGGTACTGGCCGGCCAGGCTGGCATATCGAATGCACAGCAATTGCATACGAATACCTTTCTCCATCTTCTAGTGATCATGAGCTCATAGATATTCAAGGCGGAGGAAGTGATCTAATTTTTCCTCACCATGAAATGTGCAGATCTCAAGCGAAAGTTCTCACTGGAAAAGAGTTAGCTGCCAATTATGTCCACGCAGGAATGCTGGGATTAGATGGTGAGAAGATGAGCAAGAGTAAAGGAAATCTAGTCTTTGTTTCATCTTTGATTGCACAAGGCGTCAATCCAATTGCCATTAGGTATGCACTTATGAAGAATCACTATCGTGAAGATCGAATGTGGACCAATGAAATTCTAGATATGGCGTTGATGGATTTTGCCAAAATTCAACGAACGCTCGCTCAATCAAATGTAGCCCCTACAGATCTAGTCATACCTAGGATTATCGCTGCACTTGCCGATGATTTAGATACGCCATTGGCGTTACAGATAATTATGGATTGGGTCTCTGACTCTGACGATGGATCAACTGGGGGAGATGCTCATACGATGCGTAACTGCTTGGATTCTCTAATGGGGTTGGTCTTTTAACCTTGGTCTTTACGGCGTAAATATCTTTCAAACTCTTTAGCGATCATGTCTCCGGATACATCGGGTAGGTCTTGTGCATCCTTAGACTCTTCTAAAGACTTTACGTAGTCGGCCACGTCGCTATCTTCTTGAGCTAAAGCATCGATCTCTTTTTCCCATTCATCGGCTTCATTAGGTAACTCACCAAGAGGAATCGTCATCTCAAGAAAATCCTCGATCGCATGGACTAGGGCAAGTGAGGCCTTAGGTGAGGGAGAGTTTGATGCATAATGCGGAATTACCGACCACATCGAAATTGCATCGATTCCTCTGTGGAGTGCTCTGTCGTTAATAATTCCCAAGATTCCAGTTGAGCCTTCGTAACGAGAAATCTCCATACCTAAATCCTTTGCAAGAGCTGGACTAGATGCGCTAAGACCTACAGAGATCGGCCGACTGTGCGGAACATCTGCAAGGAGAGAACCCACGGTGATAACAAGAGAGACTTCAAGGTCATCTGCCAAATCAAGAATCTCGCGAACAAAACCCTTCCAATGCATAGAGGGTTCGATGCCTTTGACGATGACTAAATCTCTAGAAAATTGCGGGACTGATAAACCGTATATATGAGTCGATGGCCATGTAATTGTCCGATTATCTAAATCGTCGAGTGAAACTTGCGGGCGGTTAACTTGAAAATCAAAAAACTCTTCCGAGTCAATTTCGGCAATTAATTGAGCGGAGTCTGCATTCTCATTCTCAGACAAAGACTCCAAGAGATGTTCAAGTGCACCCGTTGCGCCTTCTCCAGCATCATTCCATCCAGAGAATGCGCAAAGCATTACCGGATTTCGTAGACTGGGGATTCGATGTATCTGCATACTCACAAACCTTACGGTACCCTCCACCACGTGGAGAAATCTAAATCGCCGAGTTTTTTTCAGGCTGTCTTCTTTGACATGGATGGTCTTATGGTCGATTCCGAGCCATTGTGGTTAGAGTCTGAAACCGAAATCACAGCGCCATATGGCTATTCCTGGACCCACAAGGACCAAGTCGCCTGTCTTGGCGGACCTTTGTCTCGCGTCGGTGAATACATGCATGAGAAGTGCGGGCTAGCCGAGTCGCCCGGATTTTTTACTCAGACTTTAATCGACACACAGTGCGCCAAGATGCACAAAGGAACACCGCTGATGCCGGGAGCTATTGAGCTAGTTACATCGCTGCAGGCCCACGGGGTGGTTACCGCCCTGGTGTCGGCAAGCCCGCGCATAATAGTTGATGCAGTTTTAGAAAATCTTGGCACCGACATATTCCCATTTTCGATCAGTAGTGATGACGTCGTAAATACAAAACCCCACCCAGATGCATATCTGCTCGCCGCAAAACGTTCCGGAGTCAATATTGAGCACTCTCTCATTTTCGAAGACTCTCTCACTGGCGTGCATGCCGCAATGGCCAGTGGTGCTTGGCTCATTGCCGTACCGCATTTGGTGAGCGTAGAAGAATCTGCCCGAGTCAGACGAATAAAGTCTTTGGAACAAATGTCATACGAAAAATTGTCGCATCTGTTTCAGGACTTTTCGATTTCTATTTAACCATTATGAGCAGGACAGATGGATTTAAAGAAACACCAATCGCATAATCTGCTCGGCTTAGGTGGCCAATAATCCTTGTCCAAAGAGGCCAAAATATCATCTGCAGTTCTTAGCAAAGATTTTTGAGCAGACTCTAAATCAGCCATTGTTGGATTACTTTTTACTAATTTGCCATCTCCTAAATACATTAACTGCAACAGTCGGGGGAGTACGCCATTATTTTTCCAATAGAGCAGCGCATAAACTCGGAGTTGAAACAGTGCTTTTTCTTCCCAGCCAGGCTTTGGTGATTTGCCGGTCTTATAATCAATGATTCGAACTTCACCAGTGGGTGCGACATCAAGGCGATCCACGTAGCCGTGAAGATAAAGATCCTCTCTAAAATCATCTTCAAGGTGGAGTTCTCTATGTGTAGCTTCAAATGTAGATGGTTGTTCGAGTGTGAAATAAGTGGTTATTAGTGCAGAAGCCCGATCCAGCCACTCCTTCTCATTTGTCACCATGGTTGCTAACTCTGGTTTTGCCTCAACTTGTTCTCGCCAACGCGATGGCAGGAGCTCTATCGCGCTAGCAGGAGTCCTGAGCGCGGCAGGGTTTTCAAATAGATCGTGCAGAATTGTATGAACTAGGGTTCCGCGTTCTGCATCCAAACTAGGGGGTTGTGGCAGTCGGTCGATGGTGCGATATTTATAGAGTTGGGGGCAGTTGTTAAAGTCGTTGACGCTACTGGGGGAGAGCCGAAGTCTTGAATCGCTATTCACGTACCGCAAGATACTCTCACTGGCAGTTTAATTTTCGCCTAGGATACGCACGTGTCTAATTTAGGGTTTTTTGCCGATGGCGATCGTATTCAATTAACCGATCCCAAAGGAAAGCTGTACAGCTTCACCATCACTGCAGGCAAAGAGTGGCACACACATAAAGGGTGGATCACCCACGATGAATTGATAGGCATGCCAGAGGGCTCAGTTGTCAGCACCACTGGCGGGCTCAAATTCACGGCATTCAAGCCGCTTTTGGCAGATTATGTTCTCACTATGCCTCGTGGGGCCACGATTGTTTATCCTAAAGATGCAGCCATGATCGTTGGTCTGGCCGATATTTATCCAGGTGCACGGGTATTAGAAGCCGGAGTGGGAAGTGGCGCTCTCACTATTTCTCTACTTCGTGCCTGTTCACCCAGTGGATTAGTGCACTCAGTTGAACGCCGATCAGATTTTGCCGAGAACGCGCGTTCAAATGTTGCGAACTACTTTGGTGAACTACCAAGTAATTGGAGCCTTACCGTTGGCGATCTTCAAGATCAAAGCCTCGAGGCAACATATGATCGAGTTATATTGGACATGCTTGCTCCTTGGGAGTGCGTAGACATCGCTGCACGCGCACTACGCCCCGGCGGAGTATTCATGTCATATGTGGCAACAACTACACAATTATCTGCAACTGCCGAAGCAATCAAAGTAGATGGAAGATTTACTGAGCCAGAGAGCAGTGAAACCTTAGTTCGTGGTTGGCATCATGAAGGTCTGGCAGTTCGGCCGCAGCAACGCATGATCGGCCATACCGGCTTCTTAATTCAAAGTCGTCGTATGGCTCCAGGAGTAGAAGTTCTTGCGCGCCGCCGACGACCAGCGAAAGGTGCCTACGGTGTCTCGGAAGATTGAGAGATTAATCAACCTCACAATCGCACTTCTAGCAACAAAGAGATTTTTGACTAAGCAAGAGATTTTTACTTCAGTCGAAGGATATGAAGGATCGGCTGAAACAAAAGAGAGAATGTTTGAACGCGACAAGGATGATTTAAGAAACCTAGGAATTGAAATTGACGTTGGCGGATTTGACCCGGCCTTTGATGATGAAGCTGGATATAGAATTAAGAGTGATAAATATTCACTAGATCTAGGAGATATCTCGGGCGTTGAAATTGCGCTGTTGTCGTTAGCTGCAGAGGCATGGCGTGGAGCTGCTTTAGATTCAGCGGCACAGAGCGCACTACTTAAATTAAAATCGATGGGGATTGACTCTGATCTAGACTCAATCCCATCTATTTCGCCCCTGATTCGAACACCCCACACTGATTTCCAGAGTATTTCACTGGCTATTTCCCAACGGCGTACTCTTAGTTTTAGTTATCTTTCCAAGGAGCTTGATACTCAAGCTCGAAGAATTCAACCGTATGCAATCGCCACTCAACAGGGTTTTTGGTATCTGGCCGGCAATGACCTAGATAAGGGATCGCTTCGTACCTTTCGACTCGATCGCTTCCAGGGTGAGATCACCGTAGGTAAGGAGTCGGGGGCTTTTGAGATACCAGCAGATTTCAACATCCTGAACTCGCTGAGTACCGAAGGATCACATGAGATTGCGACAGTTGATATTAGAAAAGGTAAAGCACATCTCATGCGAAGTGGCGCGATTTCACTGGTGGACATGGGGGAGTGGGATCGAGTTACTGTAAATTTCTTTGATGTAACAAGGATGGTCGATTTAGTCCTGTGGCACGGCGACGATGTTCTTGTCATCTCACCTGAACATTTGCGCTCTGCCGTTATCACAGCATTAACAACGTTAGTTGGCTTACATGGCTAAGAATCCACAAACACCGTTGAGTCGTACATCCAGACTTTTGGATTTAGTTCCCTACTTAAATTCTCATCAGGGAATCGACTTGAATATCCTGGCACAGGATTTCTCTGTTACTTCTAGCCAGATGATTGCAGATCTCACAACGCTGTGGATGTGTGGATTACCTGGTTACACGCCTTTAGAGTTAATGGATCTCTCCTTTGACTCAGGTTATGTGACGATTCACAACGCCGACACGTTGGCGCGTCCTCGCAGCCTAACGATAGAAGAAGCCATCGCATTGTTATTGGGACTTGATCTAGTATTGCAATCAATGCCCGAGGATCGCGTGGATTTGAAGGAATCGGCGCAAGGGCTTATAGATAGACTTTCACTACTTGCAAATCTTCCTTCGTACATGCGAGTTGATTCCAACGTTAACGAATCGATACGAACCATGATTTCCTCTGCAATTTCTAGCAAACAAGCTCTCACAATTCATTATCACTCTCTTTACTCTGATGAGGTTACTAAGAGGACCATCCACCCATTGGAGTTTAGGATCGATGGCGTACATGAATACCTCTGGGCCTACTGTGAGAAGGCGGCCGGATTTCGAAGTTTTAGAGTTGATAGAATTCTTGATTCCACGATGAGCGGTCCTCGAACCGAGTCCATTGGCTCACATGAGTCACCGGCAGTTAAACCAATTACCTACTCTTTACAAGTATTGTCAAGATTTCGTGATGTAGCCGAGCGTTTTTCACTAGATCAGATGCAGAAAGGTGCACAGAGCCCTGGAACCTCCTACTCATCTCAATGGCTACTCCGCTGTGTTATGGCAAGTGCGGGGGCGGTCGAATTGACTAGCCCACAAGATATAAGGACTCACATAGCAGCAACAGCTTCCGGTATTTTGGAGCGGTACAAGACCGGCTGATTCTACCTACCCATGAAGGTTGGAACTGAGGTAACCTTGAGAAGTACTTACGACTGCTCTCAAAGGAGTTTGCTCAATGTTTTTACGCGAACCTAGTCACATCCTGATTCTTCTCATCGTTGTACTTGTTCTCTTTGGAGCAAAACGTCTTCCAGACTCTGCTCGCTCACTTGGACGCTCAATGCGAATCTTTAAGAGTGAGATGAAAGAGATGACTGCCGAAGAGAAAAAGGCAGAGGGCGACACTAGCCCAGAGAAGTAACATCTATGGCGTCGTTAAAAGACGCTCGGATGCCTCTATTGGATCACTTGCGTGAGTTACGTAAGCGAACTTTTCGCGCATCTGTAGCGATATTTATTGCTTCAGGTATCGGCTGGTATTTCTACAACACCATCATTACAAAGTTGGCGCTGCCTGTCTGCGATTTAAAGCAGGCACAGGAGTCGGGTGCGACTCATTGTGGCGCTCTCTACATTAATGGTGTTCTTGGTCCACTTAACTTACAGATTAAAGTTGCACTTTTGGCGGGTGTCATTATTTCGGCGCCGATCTGGCTATATCAACTATGGGCGTTCATCGCACCTGGACTGCACAAAAAAGAGAAACGCAACTCGATACTTTTCTTCGTTAGTGCAACTCCATTTTTCGCACTCGGCGCAACTCTTGGCTATTTAGTTTTACCGGTCGCGATTAAGGTCTTGTTCGGATTCACTCCAAATGCGCTATCTAACTTAGTTAAGTTCGATGATTATCTGGACTTTGTGATGCGAATAATCCTGCTATTTGGATTAGCCTTTGAACTTCCTATCTTTCTGCTTACCTTTAACTTGATCGGTTTTCTCAGAGGAGAGACAATTCTGCGCCCATGGCGTATCTGGGTCTTTTGCATCGTTCTCTTTACCGCCGCATTCACCCCCACTGCCGACCCATTAACGATGATGCTCTTGGCCGTGCCACTGTGCATTCTCTATTTTCTAGCTGGAGGCATTGCGCTTCTGGTAGACCGGCGCCGCGATAAACGAGCTCTGAGCGTTGAAACCGGGGTGAGTGCCATCGATTCCACCACCTCGATTGAGGAATAGGGCGATAAGGTCGCCTCATGTGGGCGCTCTTGATCAATCCGATTTCAGGATCTGGCAAGGGCGCAACCGTTGGTGCCCAGGTAGCGCAGTTTCTTCTCACTCATGATGTCGAATTTACGGTGGTCACGGCAGATAGTGCCGATGCACTTATCAAGAATCTCCAAGAGTTCATAACGCGATTCCCTAACTGTGACGGTGTTATCGCCGTAGGTGGAGATGGACTCTTGCACTGCGCACTCCAAACTCTGACGCCAGCACAAATTCCAATCGCCATGATTCCGGCAGGAACTGGCAATGACTTTGTACGTACTTTAGGTTGGCCACTCGATGAAATCGAGAAGTATTTGTCTCGCATTATTTCTACACCACCGAAGCCAATGGATTTGGGGTTGGTCGAAGAGCGATGGTTTGGTGCAATTCTTTCAACAGGTTTTGACTCGATAGTCAATGAAAAGGCTAACTCCATGAAGTGGCCAAAGGGTCCAAGTAAGTACAACGCTGCAATCGCTATTGAATTACCACGATTTAAACCGCGGCACTATGAGATCACTTTAGATGATCGAGAGATTTCCGTACAGGCCATGCTGATTGCCGTTGCTAACGGTCGCTCATACGGTGGTGGAATGATGGTTTGCCCGCAAGCCGATATTCATGATGGTCTCTTTGATGTGATGGTTTTGCACCCAGTATCAAAGATAGAGTTTCTTAAAGTGTTTCCTCGCGTATTTAAAGGTACACACATAACTCATCCGGCGGTAGAGATTGTGCGAAGCAAGCATGTAACGATACGCGCCAAAGCTGTGGCATATGCAGATGGAGAACGATTAGGTGAAACGCCGTTAACTGCCGAGTGCGTGAATGGAGCACTGCAAACATGGATACCGTGAGTTCTCCAGCTGAAAAATTTGCTGCAGCAAAACTGCGTAATGCACACCCCGTAACAAGAGAGTTTCTTCTGACCTTTGATTTTGAATTCGATCCTTTTCAAATTGCTGCCTGTCACGCAGTAGAAGAGGGGAGTGGGGTCTTAGTTGCTGCTCCAACCGGGGCTGGTAAGACCGTAGTGGGTGAATTTGCAGCCTACTTTGCACTCAATCTCGGCAAGAAATGTTTCTATACAACGCCTATTAAGGCACTTTCTAACCAAAAGTATTTTGAATTCGTTGCAAAGTTCGGTGAAGAAAAAGTGGGACTTCTTACGGGTGATACAAGTATCAATGGTGAAGCAGACATCTTGGTCATGACAACCGAGGTCCTGCGAAATATGTTGTACGCCGGATCTAGTACTCTGAAGAATTTGGGCTATGTAGTAATGGATGAGGTTCATTATTTAGCCGACAAGTTTCGAGGAGCCGTATGGGAGGAAGTGCTGATCCACCTGATGGAGAGTGTTCAAGTCATTTCACTTTCTGCAACGGTATCAAATGCCGAAGAGTTCGGTGAGTGGCTTGGGGAGGTTCGCGGCAATACGCAAGTTATCGTCAGTGAAATCAGGCCAATACCGTTGTATCAACATGTCTTGATCGGCAATCGCATGTTAGATCTCTTTGAAAAACCTGGACAGATTAACCCTGAAATATTGCAGCGAGAACGAGAGGCAATTCGCAAATCTGCAATCAGCAAGCATCGCCGCGGCAGGTACAACGAACCTAGTGAACGATTAACACGTGCCGATAT